>CAMOGG010000037.1 GCA_946614095.1 uncultured Caryophanales bacterium
TATCATGTTTTCTAGAAAAGAAAAAGAAACTAATTGATTCATTAGTTTCTTTGGTCTCTTTATTTATTTGCAATTTCATGAGCTTGATGTGCAACAGTTTCTTCAACTTCTTGAAGTCCAACAGCAGACTTATTGATAATATTAGACATGTTATCACATTTTACTTTAAAGTCTGCCATTTCAGCTTGAATTGCTTTAAAAACTTCTTCTACTTTTACAGCAGTAGTTCCGCTATATCCTTCTCCACCTTCACCAAAGCTTGTCGTTGTTTTTGCATATTCTTGAATAGATTCTTCAATTTGTGCAGCGTCACTTTTTAATTTTTCAACTGCATCACTAATTCGATTATATTGAGCTGTTTCTCTTGACATTCTTAAAATCCTCCTCTAATAAGTCCACTATTGCTTTCTATTTGATTTTCCATATTCATAGATAAATTTAAAACTAATGGTCCAACACTTTCTAATTTTTCTAGTGTTCTATCTACTATTTGTTCAAGCTCTTTATATTGAAGTGCAAATTCTCTAGCGTCGTCTCCTGTCCAATCTTCCTCCGTTAAAATTTGATTTGTTGTAGTAACATCACTTTTTAACTGATGAACTTCTGCAGATATTTTTTGATAAGCGTTTGCTGCTGCTTGAAGTACCTCAGTATCAACTCCCATATTCATAATAATTATCTCCTTTCTATTATCATTTTATTATAATACTAATTATTATTCAAGTTATTTTACACTTTTATACACCAGTTTACGTTAGCCGGTATATCGTAATATTCCATCCCAATTATCGTCCCAATAATCTGTTACACTGATTTCTGTTCCAGATGAGTCTCCATCAGCACCGTCTCTATTGGCATGAGCACCAACATTTTGTCCATTACCTATATATAATTCAGTGTGAACTTCCTCATTCAATAGAACATCTCCTGGTTGAAGTGTATTTGGATCTACAGGACCAGGAATCCATTCAAATTTTCCTGATGCTAAAAATGCATTTTTCATGTCTCCTGTATATGTTGCTCCATATTGGGAATGAACAGGAACTCCTGCTGCTTCCCATGCTGATATTACTAGTGAAGAACAATCGTAATTTGGATTTCCCCAACGAGTATTTTGCGAATAGCCATGAGTGTCATCACTGGCAATGGAAACTGCCCAGTCTATCGCATCATCTAATGATGTACTTAACGTTCCTAGGTCTAGGTTTGCATTTTTATCTCCTCCAAATTTCAGGGTTGGTATCACTTTTTTACCAAACATATCAATAAATTCCCCTTTAAATTCTGTTGGTTCTTCTATATTACTACTTTTGAAACTTGCTAGAGAAGACTCTAACTCATTTAAGCCCGATAAATAATCATTTAGCCATGTATTACATTTTTCATAGCCTTTATTTAATCGTTCAGTAGAGCTTGTTAAGTTGTCATATAAACTTGCAATTTCTGATTCACTCATACTATTCAAACTACTTTTACATTCTTCAGTAAAGCTTGTAACGGTACTCTTTAAACTTTCAAATTCTGAAGATTTCCCTTGTAGAGTAGATAATAGTATTTCGTAATCCATATTTTATCCTCCACAGTAACTAGAAATTTTTGCTTCACATTCGTTCATTGTTTTCTCATAGCCATCTAATGCTCTTTGTGTGTTTCCTAAGAAGTCCACTCCCCCACTTGCTAGGCTTTCTTTACATGATTTAGCATTGGCTTCTGCTGCTTTATATTGGGAAATAAGTGAGCAAACAGTATCAATTGAATCTAATTTACTATCTATTTCTGAATATACTTCACTGGAAAGTTTATCATATCCGTTTAATAAAGTTTGTTTCGCAGTTGCTTTCCACATATCATCTGTAAGAGTTCCCTTAAAACTTTCTAGTTCTCCTTTACAAGATGCTGATTTTGCTTTTAAGGAAGATGCTGCAGATTGTAAACTTCCTTCATTTATACTTGCATATAATCCATAATTTGCCATTCTAGTTCCTCCTATTTTTCTACACTTTCTGTATTTGATGTAGCGTTAGTACTTTCTGTCGTTGTTGTAGTAGTTTCTGCTGAAGTGTTTACGACACTATCTGAAGTAGTAGTAGTCGTTCCATTTGTTGCCGTTCCTGAAGATGGTTTCATAGTCTCTGTTTTAGTAACCGGAGCTGTTGTTTCTGATGATGCTGGAACTGGATATGTTTTATTTTCTATTATTTTTGTTGCTTCTGCTTTATTGTTTAGTATGCTACCATTGTTAGAAACTCTTGTAACAGGGCTATTCTTATCCCACTGATACTGAATATTTTCATTTTGTGATAATGTTTTTGACTCAAATTCAAGAACATTTACTTTACCATCACTATTTGCTGTTCCATAAGGATTCGCTTTTGGTCCTTCTATGCTCTTATTTTCTGCTATAACACATTTTACAACACTACCATCTTTTAGGTTAACATCAATACTATCTCCTACTTTTCCATATTTTGGAGATACTTTTACAAGATATCTTTCTTCTCCATCAACTTTTATGGTTGCGATACCATCTTCAAAGTTAGAACCTTGACTTTTCCAAAGTGTTTCTACAGCTTTTTCGTCACTATTTGTTTCAAATTTATTATCTTTGTCATATGTTTTTGTTTTATATTCACTTTGTTCTAATGAACTTGGTAAATCTGACTTTTCTCCTTTTTTTAGGGATTCTACTTTTTCACTTTTTGTTTCATTTTCTTTTTCTTTCTCTTTTACTTGACTTTGTTGTGAAGCACTGACTACTCCTCCTGTTACTGCGGCACCACCTCCAGCTGTGACATATCCGGAAGATCCACCTCCTGTAACAGTTCCGCCAGAAGTATTACCTCCTGTTGCCGCTCTATTTGTGGTTTCATTTTTTGGTGTTGTTGTTTCATTTTTTGGCTCTTCTGTTTGTGGTTTTTCTAAAGTAACTCTAGAACTTGGATCAATATCTGGAGCTTTACTTACATCATAACTATCAATATAGCTTTGTCCACCTATTATCTCTTTTAATTTTTGTACTGTTGCATCTTCAATAGACTTATATCCATCAGCACAACTAGCAAGGAATAGAACAGCTTCTGCTAATTGTCTATTTGCATCTGGTAAATGATTACATAAACTTCTTAGTTTTTCTACATAACTTGTAGCAGCTGTCCCATCCCATGTTGGATCTGTTATTTGATTGATTGCTGATTGTATATTTTCACTTGTTTCACTCATAGAAGATGCTAGATTGGTTAGATTACTACAAGAACTACTAATATCATTATAATTTATTCTCTCTTCTGCCATGTTACACCTCTATAGTCTTTCCAGCATATTCATTGTCGAATTGCTCATACTCTCCATATACTTTTTCCAAAAAATTAATATAAGAAGCTAGGCTTTCATTAAAGGCCTCCAATAGAACGTTATAATCATCTCTCATTTTTTGAGTATATTTTGTTGCATCAGCACCTTCCCATGCTTTATTAATATTATCTAATTCAGTTTCTAAATTACTTTTATATGATCCAATTTTTTCTTGTTCTGCTCTTAATTCACTTACTACATTTGCAACATTTGCTTGTGTAATTACGATTTTATCTGCAGCCATAATAATACCTCCTTACCCTATTTCGATTATAACATATTTTTTTTTAAAGTCATCATTTATTTGTATAAATCGTTATTTCATGTGTTTTTTTGTCATTTTCTAGATGAATATTAGTAGAAATAATTTTCCTTCCATCAATTTCTACTTCTTCTTTTTTTCCTTTTAATACCTCAATATTATAGTAGGTATCTTGGTAACGATATGTTGCTTTATAGCCATCCCAAGCTATTGGTATTCTTGGCTTTATTTGTAACTTATTCCCTTTCTTCTTAATTCCTAAAATATCTTGAACTCCTACCTTATAGAACCAACCTGCTGATCCTGTATACCATGTCCATCCTCCTCTTCCTGGGAAGTATTCTGATGAATAAATATCTGCTGCTATAACATATGGTTCTACTTTATATTTGTCGACATTCTCTATTCGTTTCGTTCGGTTAATCGGATTAATCATTTGATAATAACGATAGGCACGATCATGGTAACCTGTTTTAATTAAAGCCATTAAATACCATGAAACCGCGTGTGTGTATTGGCCTCCATTTTCACGAATTCCTCTAGGATAGTTCATGATGTAACCAGGACTATTTAAGGATTTATAGAATGGTGGGGTTAATAGTTTAATAATTTTATTCTTATTATCAACTAATTGCTCTTCTACTGAAGTTATGGCTTTTTGTGTTTTATCTTTTGGAGCAACACCACTAATAATTGAGAAACTTTGAGATATTAAATCAATCTTACATTCACTATTTTCATGACTACCTAAAGAATCTCCATTATCAAAGAAAGCTCTTAAATAATATTCTCCATCCCATGTTTTCTTATTTAGATTATCTTTTAATTTTTCATTGAATGTTTGATATTTTGTTTGATCAAAATCTTTATCTACTTTTTTTATTGCTTTCATAAAGTTTTCTATGACGTCATATAAGAAGAAACCTAACCAAACACTTTCACCTTTTCCTTTAATACCAACTCGATTCATTCCATCGTTCCAATCTCCTCCACCCATAAGTGGAATCTTGTGTTTTCCAAGGGAACTCATGGATAATTCTATTGATTTTAAACAATGTTTGAATAATGAATCTTTTTCTTCTGAATAATTAAAGATTATACCTTTCTCATTTTCATAATCACTTAAGGACTCTCCTACTACATATGGAATTTCTTCTTTTAAAATATCATAATCTCCCGTTGTCTCCATATAGTTTGTTGTAGCATATACAAGCCAAAGAAAATCATCTTTATATCTGCTTCGTAATCCAAAATGATTTTTCTCATGCCACCAGTGAAGAACATCTCCTTCTTGAAACTGATGAGCTGCATTGATTAAGATTTGTTGTCTGGTGAATTCTGGTTGAACTAGTACAATATTCATTGCATCTTGCAATTGATCACGATATCCAAACGCTCCACTTACTTGATAGAATCCTGCTTTGGCAAGTATTCTTGATGATATTGTTTGATATAAATACCAACCATTTACAACATAATCGAAACTATTATCTGGAGTTTTTACTTGAATCGTTCCTAAAATATTATTCCAATGTTCTTTTACTAAACGTAATTCTTTTTTACTTGTTGCAACATCCGTATATTTTTGAATCAATTTTAAATTTTCTTTATCACTTAGACTACATCCTAGTACAAATGAGAACCATTTTTCTTCTTCAGGAGCAAGTTCTACTGTGAAAGAAATACTTTTTATAAGCATTCGATTACACTCTGCATATTCTATTTTTTCTGATGCTGACATAAAGACATTAACATCACCATAGTTGATACTATATACATTTCTCATCTTTATATAATTATCATCACCCATAAATTCAGTTAAAATATGTCTTGTAGTTTTCTCTTCAAAATTACCAAAAGTAGGATTAATCCAAAATTCTATTTTTATAGAGTTTTTACTTTTCTTTTTATTTGTCAACTTCATCAAATAAATTTTAGCAGTATCTTCTTTTGCAACAAATTCTGTTATTTCATGCTTTAACTCTTCTGTTTCACTCTCTAAGATACTATAACCAAAACCATGAGTACATTTTTCTGGATCGAAGATACGATCATTAAACTTAAATCCTTCACTCTTATCATTCATGACCATTTCGTTGGTCCAAGAGCTAATTTTAAATTCTCCTGAATTGTAAGCATATGTATAACCACACCCATTATTGGTAATAATAGTACCAAATTTATTATTCGCAATCACATTACTCCATGGAGTAGGTGTATTCTTATTATAAATTACATATTCTTTTCCGTTACTTTTGAATCCACCATATCCATTATCATACTTTAATTTTTCTATATCAGAAAGTTTCAAATTTTCTTCTACTAAATATTTTGGATAATCATTTACGGTATTCTTCTTTTGAAGTTCTTCAACAGCTTCTTTTAAACTAATATGGTTTTCTACGATAAATCGTAATCTAGGAACCATATTTAGGAGGCTTTGATCTTCTTGAGTAATATCATTACCATCAATTACTGTTACACTTCCTGGAGTGTGATAAAAACTATTTAATGTATAAATACGATATAATTCATCATCAATTTCTTTCTTGATTATTTTTGCATATTGACTACTTTCTCTATTAATAATGATGATATCTACAAATATTGATTTATTCTTATAATACTCAAAAGCTTTTAGTATTTCATGAATAAAACTCATATCACTTACATCACTAATATCAACTGTAATGATTGGTCGGTCTCCACTAACACCAAATTTCCATAGTCCTGTTTGTCCTAAGGCATTCTTTCTTAGAAAATCCATTCTCTCTTCATTAACAGATATTTTTGTCGTTTGATATAAGTAATTTAACATAATGTTGAAGGTACGCATATTTTCTCCAGAGATATTCATATTTTTGGTATCAATAACATTCATTAATGTCGAAATGCGGAATGCTTTTTCTAATGCATAGTGACTATCATAAGATTTTACCATTTCATCAATTTGTTCTCTACTTCTTCCAAAACCAACTAATAAATAAACAGATACTGAAGCATTTGCTGGAACTATCACTCTATTTCTAAGAGTTAATACTGGATCTAGATTATCTCCTGAATAATTTGATAATTTTTTTTCTAATCCAACAGCTTCATTTAGTAAGTGATTTCGTCCAATAAAATTAACTCTTTCTGTTTCATAGCTATATTTATCTAATGGATTTTCAATAATCATACGTGTTACCATATAACTATTAATATTAGAATCTCCACGATTTTTTCTTTTTGCAATTAAACTATCAGTCTTTGAATCATATTCTGTTGAGATAAACATATTATTGAAAACTCGATGACTGATATCATCCATATTTTCTGATAAAATTGGTTCGGTATAGCTTGTTAATTCTAGCTCTTTATCAATTTCTTCTTCATTCTTAAATGTTATTTTTCTGATTTCTGCATGATGATTTTTTGATACAACAATTTCTGTTTTGGTAGATATTTTGTCATCTCTACGTAAAAACTTTATTTTGTCAGAAGCAAATACTACTTCATATTTATCTGGTTTTATATTCATTGGAGCATAAGTATTACTCCAGATTTCTTTTGTCTGAATATCTTTTGCAAAGAGGAAAATACCATAATCTAATTCTGTTACTTTTCGATAACGATTTAATTGTAATGTACGATATCTAGAGAAACTGTTTCCTCTATCATTCATAATTAAAGAATACTTCTTGTTTGATAATACAGACATTTCTGGTAGATATGAAATATAATTAAAGAACCTTATATCATTTTCAATTGTTTCTTTGTTATAATCATACTTCTTGTAACGAGCCATTTTCATATCGATACTCGTCTTTATTTGAACTTTTTCTTTTAGTAATATTTCAAATGTTCTAATATTTACATTGGAATGAAAATACTTTTTGATAGCACCTGATTTCAAATAATTTGTAATTCCTAATAAACTCATTCCTTGATGATGAGCAAAATATGCTTTTACAACTCCTTTATTATCGTAATCATATGATTCATATAATCCATAATCAGAATACATCTCTAGTTCTTTAAATTTCTTAATATTGTCATATACTTCTTCTGGGAATAATTCCATAGCCATGATTGATGAGTATGGGGACAATACTATTCTATTTTCTTTATCTTCTTTTGCTTTTAAATATGGAGTTGCGAAGGCTTTATATTTGTAGTTTAGAGAATTATCTAATTCATTATAAGCTGATTCTGAAATACCCCAAGGCAACTTATGGGATACTTTTCCAATGAAATCTTTTTGACAGAAGTATGCAAAATGATAAGACTCATCTAATAATGTATTAGGATAATTTTTCATAAATAATAATGGCATATAATATTCAAATGCTGTTCCTGACCACGAAATTAATCCTTTCTGTCCTTTATATGTTGTTAAGGATTTATCTAGTGAAAACCAATGCTTACTTGGAGCATCCCCAAAACAAATTGTTAAATAACTAGTTAATCTAGATTCACTTGCAAACTTATTGTAGTTATAAGTAGATAATTTTCCTTCATCCTCATCATAGCCAATACTAAATACATTTTTCTTAGTATACAGTTTTTTAAAATTAGCGTTCTTAATTAATTTATCACATAATTTTACTAGTTTTTCTTGACCTTTTGTTTGTAGAAATTCTCTAGCCACTACAATGCATGCTATTAAGTTACCGGAATCTACTGTTGAGACAAAGTTTGGAATAATTGTTTTTGCACTTTTAATATTGTACCAGTTGTATAAGTGTCCATGCCATTTATCTAGTGAGTCAACTGTTTTTAGAATGTTTTCTAGTAAGAAAATAGCTTTCTCTTCTTCAATAAACTCTAACTCATAAGCACTAACGATGCTTGCTAGTGACATACCAATCGCTGTTGGAGAAGTTCTCATATCTAGTTTTTCTTCTCTATTTTCTTGATAATTATCAGGAATTAAATAATGATACTCTTCTTTTAAATTATCTTCAAAGTATTTCCAAGTTTTTTGTGCTAGCTCTTTGATTTCCTCTACTTTCTTTTCTTTTAATTCAACTTGATTGTGATCAATATCTTTACTAACTAAGTATAGGACAAATGGTGCACTAATAAATACTGCTGCAATGGCAAAAGCTAGGTAATTTACTCTTATTATTCCAATTACAATAAATACAATTGCCGTAATCATGTTAAAACTAAAATTACGAATATAGTTTTTTAGACTTCCATCTACTGTTTTTTCTACTTCTTCAGCAGTAATCCAATTTAGTAAGTTTTTATGACTATATAATAATCGATACATTGTTCTAAAGAATGCATCCATATATAATTTTGAATAATATGGAATTGTTGCAAAAACAATATAAGAACGTAATAATAAGCTTTTTCCTCCAAAGAATAAATTTTTATAATAGATAATTTTCTTTTCTTTTTCTTGCTTATTTACTTTACTTCGTAAGAAAAATAATATTGAGATGGCAATTTCTAATACCACTAGTAAAGTCCATAGAATTGATTCTTTTAAATCGTTTGTAAAAGCAAGTAAAAGAATCATTAGTAACATTGGATTTAGAAACATTCGAATAATATTATCTAATATCTTATATTTTCCTAATAAGTTAATTGGATTTTTTACTTTTTTCTTACTTTTATTTGGGACTTTATTCTTAAGCCAGCCAATAATCTGAGTATCTCCTCTAGCCCATCTATGATGTCTTGTTACATCTGTTAAAAATTTAGATGGGAAGTCATCTACTAATTCAATATCAGAGACATAACCACATCGTAGATAGTTTCCTTCTAGTAAATCATGAGAAAGAATCAAATTATCAGGAAATGTCTCTCCTAGTAAGTCATTAAAGGTCTTTAAATCATAGATTCCCTTTCCAACAAAACTTCCTTCACCAAATGTATCTTGATAAACGTTTGGTACTACTGCTGTATAGGTATCAAAGCCTCCTATTCCTGCAAAAATTTGGCTATAAAGACTTTTATTCGTGGCTTCAATATCAACACTAACTCTTGGTTGCATTAGTCCATAACCTTTAATTACTTTTGTTTTCTTTTGATTTAGTACTGGTCTATTCATTGGATGAGCCATAGCTCCTACTAAATTAAGCGCAGAGTTTAATACTAATTTAGTATCTGTATCTAATGTTATGACATATTTAATACCAAGTTTATTATCATGAAGCATATTTACATTATAATATTTGGCTTCGTCAATATATTCCCCTAATAAGATTTTATTAAATTGAAGAAGTGCTCCTCTTTTTCTTTCATATCCTAAAAAGCTATTTTCTTTTTTATTCCATAAACGTTTACGATACATGAAGTAGAATAAATTCTTTTTATATTTTGCATTTAATTTTTCTGCATATTCTTGTCCATAAGTAGATACTTCTTCGTCATAATCTGTTACTTTTTCATTGCTGGCTTTTACATCTCCTAGTAATGTAAAATATAAATTGTCTGTTTGATTTACAAGATAGAAGGACTCTAATGTATCAAACATTTCTTTTATTTTTTCTTTATCCGCAACGATTGTAGGAATTACTACCATAGTCTTGGATTCTTTTGGTATTCCTTTCGAATAATCCAATTTTGGTATTGCATGAGTTGGTATAAAATAAATTAATAATTCATTAATTACTTGACTTAATAATTGACTAATCGGAATAAACAATAAGATAAATCCTAAAATTCTTGGCTTGATTAAATATGCTGATAAGAAGTATGACACAAGACTTGTTAAAATAAGTAGTGTACTGATGTAAATGATTACTCTACTAGTATTGTTTCCTTGTTTATATAATTGAAAGCCTATATGTTCTTCTGGATTATAGATTTTTTCTAAATAAGCATACTCATTTAAATGATTTTTCTTTGCTAAAGTTACAATTCTTTTTCGATATTCTCTTTTTGATTCTATAGTCATAGCCTTGTAGACAGAATCTTCTAGTAATTTTCTTTCGGTCTTTGATACTTTTTCATATAATTCTTCAAGAGAAAAATCAAAAAATTCTTTGAAGTCATTAAAGATATTAGATATTAAAATATTGCTATCTAATCTCTTCTGATATTCTTCATTAATTAATTCTTTTAAGCTAATATTATTTTGTTTCAAGTATTCATTTAAATCCTTGAATATTTCATTACTATGCATTCCTACTTTTGGCAATTGATTATTAATTTCAAATATAAAATAGCTATTATTTACAACATCAAATCCATCCGAAATGAAGGTTTTCATGGTTAATGTTTCATGATTTTTAATAATATTGGCTACTTCTTCTTTATCAATTAATTTACTATATTCTTCTTTACATAATATATTTAATCGTTCTGTATAAATAAATATTAAAGTAGGAAAAATACTTGACAATTCTTTGTAAGTAAATGTTTTATTATTTTCTTTTTGATATCTTTTTAATTCTTCTACTAAGTAACGAAAATCAATATTATAGTTCTTTTTATTTAAGATATTTTTTAAAAAATAATAATTTTCAGTAATAATCTTAATGTTTTTCTTTAATTCTTTTTTTTCATTCAAAATATTATTTTTATGTTCCACTAATAAGTAATAGTTATCTATTAACCATTCATTCGTTATCTCTACATATTCATGATTTTTGGTTTTATTTACTAAAAAATTATAATAATCTGTAATTTCTTCAAATTCTTTTAAAAATTTTCTTATGATATTAGCCATTGACATACACTCCTCTTAATAGAAGTATATCATAAAATAAATGGAATAACTATATTTCATGTCAACAAAAAAAGCAATTTTTGTTAAATTGCTTTTTTCTAGCTTCTTTTTTAATTATTTTGTTTTCTTTTGTCTTGATAATATGTTATTGTTCCTAACATGGTTCCTAATAAAACAGAACCTATTATGATAGAGATTACATTAGACAATGATGTGGATTTTGTGTCAGGCACAATTACTTGCTGTGGTTCACATTGTGCTTTATAATCTGTTTCTATTACTTCTATACCATCTTTTCCAAAATATTTATCTCCTATTTTTTCACAAGTATGAGTAAAGCATTCCAAATTATAATTTTCTTCTGTTACTTCTTTTCCTTCTCTTCCAAAATATGTTGTTCCTACTTTTTCACAAGTATGTGTTTTACATTGAAGTTCATAAGTTTCTTGAGTTGTTATGTTTCCATTTTTATCATAGTATTGATTGTTATAATATTCACATTTTCTTATAATTGGTGTAATTGTGAAGGTAGCTTCTTTAGAAATCAATTTATTTTCTGGAATTAATACAACAAGATCTTGCCATTGAGCTGACGGAGTTGTATATCTTTCTACAACATTCGTTGCTCCTGTAGCCGTTATTTTTAATTTAAAGGAAGTTTCCTCAGTAACTTGGTTAGCTGGAACAACAATTTCTTTTTTCATTGTATTATTGTCAGTTCCTATATCAACATTATTAATTGTTGAACCAGTGGGTGCATTTACTAATTCTAACTTTGGATCTGATTTTAATCCAGTTGTAGTAATCGTAATATTTGATGATTTATAGTATTGACCATCACTTGTTAAAGAAAGATTCATGTTGCTAGAATCAATTTTAATAGATGGTTCTACCGATTGATAATTACTGTTTTTAGCTGCTTGTGTTGCTAGGCTTTTTGCTTTTTTTACTACATCTAAGTTTGGATTATTTACATAATATTGTGGCATATAATTATTTCTTAAAAGCCAAATTGCTAGTTGCGTTTTTAAATAGTCTTGATCACTCGTACCACTTTTTTCTAATAGATATAATACTCCACCTTTTGTTTCATTACTCATATAATTTAGTTCAGTACCTTGATCTGCTCCAATTCTGTCAGGTGTAATGCAATAAGCATATCCTTTATTAGTATAGTATTTTGCTTCACTTCTTGTTCCTGTTGTTATGTAAGTTTTTCTTTCTATTTTTAAAGCAGATTGTGCCTGTACTGAAAATGTAGAAGAGAAAACTGCTAGTAATAGAAAGAATGATAATATTTTTTTCATTTTTCATTCCCCCGTAATTAAGAATATTGTAGCACACTATCCTTATTTTTACAATATAAACAAAAAAACTCGAATTATCGAGTTATTTCTATATGGCGGAGTAGGAGAGATTTGAACTCTCGCGCCAGTTGCCCGACCTACACCCTTAGCAGGGGCGCCTCTTCAGCCTCTTGAGTACTACTCCATTTCCTCTATTGCGTCCGCATAACTATTATTACATAAACCATTCTTTTTTGTCAAGAAAATGTTATGTTTGTGTATCATTTTGATTTATTTTTTCTAACATAATCTGAATATTACTAATTTGGTTTTGAAAAATTTCTACATAAGAAGGAATTTCATTTTCTATATTAGTCCATGATGAACGAAATTGATTAGCAGATTCTCCATCCCAAACTCCTATGTTTTGCCCTACTGTTTCTGTAATTAAAGAATTCATATTATTCAGATTTGTTTCTACACGCTTGGTTAATTCTTTTAATTCATTTAATTTGCTTCTTATTTTTTCATATTCTATTGTATTCTTGGCTTCCATAGGCTTTCTCCTTTATTCAAAAGAATCTATAACATGATTTGAAGTTTCTATAAATTCATTTTTTTGATTTTCTATTTGATTACAAAATTTCACCATCAATTCTTTAGCTTCTAATAGTTTTGGATATTTTTCTTGATACTTTTGATAAAATTCTTGATAAGTATTTGTTTCATCACTTTTCCAGTATTTTGATAGTTCATTCATTATTTGATTCATCGCTTCCAGAGAATCTTTATATACTTCTAGATAACTGTATGCTTCTGTATATAATTCATCCATTTTACTAATTGTATAACTTACATCCATATTTTTTTCTCCTTATCTAATTTTACTATAGAAAATAGAATGTTTTTTGTCAAGAAAAAAACACCTTTTGGGTGTTTATAACGTCTCACTGGTGACGAGTACGGGATTTGAACCCGTGAATGCTGCCGTGAAAGGGCAGTGTGTTCAACCACTTCACCAACTCGCCATAAATAATGGCGCCCCAACTAGGACTTGAACCTAGGACCCCTTGATTAACAGTCAAGTGCTCTAACCAACTGAGCTATTGAGGCATATTAATGGTGGACCTGACAGGACTTGAACCTGTGACCCCACGCTTATCAAGCGTGTGC
>CAMOGG010000038.1 GCA_946614095.1 uncultured Caryophanales bacterium
AAAAAGAACTATTTCTAGTTCTCTATAACTTCAATTAAAATCAATTAGTATCAACCACATAAGGATTTGCCATACTTCCATTTCCAGATGTATATCTTGTGCCCGTGACCAAAGAAACTGCCGGACGCACCCCACCATAAGCACCGTTAATGGAGCTATATCTTATGTCACCATTCGTGTTCACATAAAGACCTTCAACGTCGTAATTACCAAAATAACAAGGCGAAGCAAGGTAATAAGGTTGTTCTGTTTTTCGAATATTATAATTATTTAAAATATTTATCTCTGGCGCAGACATCAATCCCACTTTATAAATTAATTTTGCCTTATTATTTGATACACTAAATTGATCTGTCTCATTCGTACAACTTAAATCTCTTGTAGCAGTAGCCTCTTTAAACCTTAGAGAGGATGTAGTACTTCCACCATCTGGATTCCATCCACCTAGATCACGAATACTTCTGTCATTACAGAATATAGTATCTTCTAACTTTTCAGAATAGTCTAATAAATACTTCTTATACCACGCATCTACTCCTGTTTTTATGGTAGAATTTGTTGTATTTACATCATCATTATATAACATCTCTTTAACTGCATCTTCTACGCTTTCACCATTTGTTATATTGATATAGAATGGTGTTGTTTGACCTATGTAATAAATATAAGATATAGTGCTACATTCACCTGACTCATTCCAACAAGTATAATGAGCATTATTTATACTTGCTTTATTGGTACTATCATTAATATTCCAAAAACTTGTTGATGTATCATTATCTAATATATATTTACTTCCATCCCAAGTGAATCCTTTTGCATATTTGTAATTGTTTGCTACTGGAATATAGGTCATTTCAATTGTTGTAGTTGCTGTTGTATACCATAAGTCAGTACAGGTATTATTTACTGCATTCTTACATACATATTTACCTGCTCCTACATCACTATAACTTGTATACCAATTCTTTCTCTCTATTGTTGTTGGACTATCGATGGTATAAGTACCATCTCCATTATCCGTATAACTATCTCCAAAAGTATATGTGTAATTAAAATCAGACAATGTTTGATTATTAGTATTATTTATTTCAAAATAATAGAAAACTGAATACTCTACTCCTTCAACATAAACCACACGTGTATCCGTATAAGTTTGTGTTCTACTAAAAAATGTATATTTTCCAACTGAGTTTGAATAATCATCTGTTAGTGTTATTTGATATGGATTATCTAAATTGTATCTGTTTGCAATTGGAACACCCCAAGTAACAGAATCTGCATACCAGTAATTTGTTGATGCTGGTATTGTTGTCCTATATAATATTGTCTCGGTATTAGTCATAGTTTTTGATTGATATGGATAAACAGTATTATACATATACCCTACATGAGATGGCGAATTCATGTTTTGATTAAACTGTAGTGTTCCAAATTGAGAATAATGAGAATTGCCATTGAGTGGTAATACATTATAGGTTGTTCCATTACTTAAGGTATCTACCAAATATAGAGTGGCACATGTACCATCTGCCGTTGTAGAGCGACAGGTATATTCTCCTACTTTTATCTCTCCCGTAGAAGTAGTTCCTGACAAACTAAATACATTATTTGTTTTGTCATAGGTATAGTCTGTTCCATAGTAGTATGTGGTAGACATACTTTTAGTAGTTCTTGCTGCATATCCTACATGATTTCCTCTTGTATTTAAACACTTTCCATCTTCTACTTCCCCATTATAGATCATTTTCACTCCACCAGTATCAGTAGTTCTTATCATCTGCCAACAATTATTTGCGAATATTACATTATTCTTATCAAGTATCTCTTTTGCTAAAGGATCACCTTCAGAAGAATAAGGCGCATACCAATAATAAATCTTTTGTGATGGTTCTTCGGTAAAAGAATCATGATGACTTCCTGTATATTCTCTTGCATAAGTCCCTTCTTTTGCTGCTTGCTTTAATACATTATATAAAGTTGGTGCAACATATTCTTTTAATTGTACATCTCCTGTAATATCTAAATCTGTATTTAATACAGAATAACCCATTCCAAGAAACAGAAAAAGTCCTAATAAAGAAAATATTAGGAATCTTTTATTTTTATAAAAAACAATTTTTCTTTTTCTTCTTCTCTTCTTCATATGATCACTATCCTAATTCATAATATATCATGTTTTAAATATTATATTCTTTAATTTTACTTGTAAACTCTTCTTGTAATTCTTGTAATCTTTCTTCTGTTTTTGCTTCAAAACGAGCCGTAATATTTGGACCTGTATTAGAGCAACGTACTAATGCCCATCCATCATCAAAATTAACTCGAACTCCATCAATATCTAAATAAGAATAATTCTTTTGATCACAATACTCTTTTACTTTATCAACTACTCCAAACTTTTTATCATCTGTTGAAACAAACTTCAACTCTTCTGTAGAATAATATTCATTTAATCCATTTAATAATTGATTAATATCTTTATTGGTATAGGACATAATTTCTAATAATCGAAGTCCAGCATACATTCCACTATCAAATCCAGGCCATCTATCTCTAAAGTAAACATGACCAGATAATTCTCCTCCAAAAGGCATATCATCATCTCGTACTTTTGCCTTTGTATAAGAATTTCCAGTTCGATAACAAATACCCCTAGCACCTAATCTCTCAATTTCATCACTAAGTGTCTTAGAACATTTTACATCATATAGGAATGTCTTATTATCTACTTTATCAATTAAATCACGAATAATAATAATCATATAAATATCCGTTGGAATAAATTGTCCTCTATGAGTTACTACTCCTAATCGATCTCCATCTCCATCAAAAGAAATACCAACATCAGCTTTTTCTTCTATTACTTTTTTCTTTAATTGTTCCAAATTTGCTTCAACACAAGGATCAGGATGATGATTAGGAAAAGACCCATCACTTTCTTCATTAATAATAATTAAATCCATTGGAAACTGTTCATAAACTTTTCTACAAAAGCTAGCAGCAGCTCCATTCGCAGGATCTAAAACTACTTTTAATCTTCTTTTTCCAAAAGATAAACTTTCCTTAAATAAATCTAAGTACTCTCTTTCAATATCATAGTAATATACTTTAGCTTCTCCCTTTTCAAAATCTCCTTTGACAAGTTCTTGATAAAAATCTTGAATTTCTTGACCTTTACAATTTCCCTTTTCATCAAAAGCAAATTTAAATCCATTGTCTTCTTTTGGATTATGAGAAGCAGTAACCATAATACCACTAGGTACATTTAATTTAATACAAGCATAATAGTACATTGGTGTTGTACATAATCCTAAAGTAATAACATCAATCCCTGTATCTTTAATACCCAATACAACAGCATTATATAAAGATGGAGAAGACAAACGATTATCATGTCCTACAACACAAATTCTCTTTCCCATCCGCTTAATATGAGTACCAAATCCCAATCCTACAGTATAAGCAGTGTCTTCATCTAAATTAGTAGGATAGACTCCTCTAATATCATATCCCCTAAATATATTGTGATCTAAATTTTTTTTATAATGATAATTCATCAATAATCCCTCATTTCTTTTTATTTTTTTCAAAAATATCTTGAATTTTAATCATATGAGTATTCTCTCTCAACCTAGGATAAGCATTTAAAATACGTTTTCGTAAAATAGAATGCTCTAATAATTTTTTCTTCATTTCATCACGAACAGTTTTAGTACTATCACGACTAGCAAAATGATTAACATCAATTTTTAATTGTATAATAAGATGTGTTGATATGATAAAGTCACCAAGTAATAATAGAAAAATAATACTTCCTATAACAATAATCATAAGAGAACTCCAAGACATCAAAACATGAATAACCCATGGATGAAAATAGCGAATTAATAAGATAGCTCCAATTCCAAAATAAATACCATTTTCTAAACATACTCTGCCATTAATATTATATTTTTTATCAGAATAATCCCACCACCTCAGAGAAAAAATCTTTTCCATTAATAAACTCGTAAAATACTCTAAAGTACAACAAATGACCATTCCTAAAATAAATAAAGCTATAATATCATTTTGATATTTTTCCAAGTATTCAATCATGAATATGGCTCCAAAACCAAAGATTGGTAAATAAGGTCCAATCAAATATCCTCTACTAAATACTATAGTATCTTCATTCAGACTAACAGAAATAACTTCCATCAAATAACCAATAAAGGAATAGAAAAAGAAAACAAGAATAAAATAACAAAATTCCAAATACATAGAATCACCTATCTTACTAATCCTATTATATAATAAAAGGAAAGGATTGAAAAGAAAAAATAGGATAAAATTATCCTATAAAAAATGCAATAATTAGAATTAAAATTCCAACAGTTACTCCTATATATGCCATTCTTCGATCTTTCATATCTTTAATTCTTGGAAATAATTCATCTATTACAATAAACAAAAGCATTCCAAGTGTTAAAGAAAGAAAAATTCCCAAAATAAACTCACTGATTTCTGTCAAATGGAAAAGATACATAAATAATCCTCCCATAAAAGTAGATAATGAAACAAGTGCAATAGAAAGCAATGTTTTCTTTTTATCTTTTTCATTATGATAAAAACTACTTGCAATAACCATTCCTAAAGGAATATTATGAAATCCTACACCAATTGCCAAAGACACAGCTAAACTTCCACTACTTAACGCACTAGAATAAACAGCCATTCCTTCAATAATATTATGAATAAGTAAGGCTAAAGTTGTAATCATCCCAATATGAGTTAAATTTTCTATAGATTCTTTTTTGTTTAAATGATGATGAGCATGTTGACTATGATGATCATGATGATCAGGCACAAAATAATCTAATAGTCTTAATAAAAAGAATCCAACCAAAGTAAATAGAATCATAATGTAACAATATTTCCATCCAAAACTCTCAAACACTTCTGGTAATAAATCTGTAATAATTAAAGTAGTAATAACCCCGAATGCTAATCCAATGGAAAAATCAATAATCTTATCTCGTTTCGAAACAATTAATGAAATACCTGCCCCTATTAAAATAAATATTCCCAACAAAAATGTTGTAAGTAAACCTACTTGATAATTTGTCATAATATCACCTAACCTATAATAAATTTTAAAAGTCCAAAAGATAGAAGCATCATAATAATGCTACACATAATAATACCAATAATAGCAGCGAATAATGCCTTCTTCCTATCCATCTCCAAAACTGCTGCAATCAAACATCCAGTCCAAGCCCCTGTTCCTGGAAGAGGAATTCCAACAAATAAAACCAATCCCCAAAAACCAAACTTTTCAATTTGTCCCTTATGTTTATCAACTTTTTCATCTAACCACTTTGCAACCCCAGAAAAATGTTTACTATTTCTCATAAAATTCAATACCGAATTAATCAACCATAAAATAAAGGGAACAGGAATAAAATTACCAATAACAGCAATCACATAGCTACGTATTGGATCAACATTTAATAAAGATGCCGCAAGTAATCCTCCTCTTAACTCTAAAATTGGCATTAAAGAAATTAAAAAGACAACAAGTTCTTTTCCAAAAGGAATTGCTTGTAATCCACCAAATATTCCAATAAACCAATTGACAAAACCTTCTACCATACTTCCTCCTAGTTTTCCAATACTTCCATTATAATAGGAACTACATGCTTTTTACGAGAAACGCATCCTTCAATAAAATGCCCTTCTTCAATATTTTTTTGATAAGCTAAATGAATAATATTAGCTCCTCGTGTATTATAGATAACATAACTACCATTACGAATAATATCTGTAACATATAAAGCCACTAATACATAATGATTTGCTTCTGCTACTTTATCTAATACATCTATATAAGAATCTAAATCTTTTTCTATCTCTTGAAAATTCATCGTAAAGAATTGACCTATCGCGAAATTTTTCTCATTTACAGTAAATAATTTATAATCATTATATAAAACATCTTCCTCACTCATTCCTTCTAAAGAAGTTCCTGATTTTAGTAAATTCATCCCATATTCAAAATAGTCAACTTCTGCTATTGCAGCTAATTCCTCAACAATTTCTCGATCAACTGAAGTAGCAGTAGGACTCTTTAATATTAGAGTATCAGATAATATTCCAGAAAGTAATGCTCCTGCAATCTCCTTTGGAATAGCAATTTTTCTCTCATGAAACAATATTGTAACAATTGTACAAGTAGATCCAACAGACATATTACGAAAATTAATAGGATAGTTTGTTGTAATACTACCTAAATTATGATGATCAATAATTTCTAAAATATCTGCTTCTTCAATTCCTTCTACGCTTTGTAACTTTTCATTATGATCAACTAAGATAACTTGTTTTGGAGTTTTTTCAGCTAAATCCGTAAATTTTAATAATCCTAAACAACGTCCTTTTTTATCAACAACAGGATAATTGGTATGTTTAATCTTATTATTCATATCAACAACATCAGAAACAAAATCAGTTTCTTGAAAAGTAATTGGTTGAGTAATTCGAATCATTGTCTTAATATAATTAGAAAGTGCTACCAAACGAGAAACTCTATACGTATCATAAGGAGTACGAATAATATTGACATGATGTTCTTTTGCAATTTTGATATGTTCTTCCTTGATATAAGAATCCCCTGTTAGAATAATTAATTTAACTCCAGCATTCGCTGCATATTCAATAACGCTATGACGATCCCCCACAATTAAGATATTACTAGGCTTTAATTCTACATGAGACATAAAAGTAGTACTTCGATATGCCGCAACGATTAATTCTCCAACAATTTCATCATCACAACGACAAATCTCTTCTCCCTTTAAAACAGTCAATAAATTGTCATAAGATGTATACAAATCTTCTACATTTTCATTAATAATAATATGACTAAGATTTTTTAAAGTAACAAGTCCATAAAAAAAATTATGATCTGTCACAACAGGAATACCAGTTAATTCTTCTCGAAGCATTGCCTGATATCCTTGATAAATACTATCGGTATCTTTTATAAAAAATCCTTTATGATACACAACATCTTTTAGTTGTAATTTAACATCATTTAAGTATTTAGGAACTTTTAATCCAAAATAATCTAAAGCATATTGAGACTCTTTATTTATATTTCCTAAAACTCTAGGTTCTGTTTTCTCACCTAATTTATTTTTTAAATAAGATAACCCAATCGCAGACATAACAGAATCAGAATCTGGTTTCTTATGACCAAAGATAAAAGTTTTTCTCATACCTATCCTTCTTTCTCGTAAAGTATATCATATTTAAGTCCAAAAAAAAAGAGTTAATAAATTAACGCATTTTTATATATTGCAAAACTAATAAGAATAAAAAAGTAGTCGCAGCACTTAACTCTTTCTTCGTAGATAAGCTTTTTTCATACAATGCTGCAAAGTCATCTACTAAATCAACAATCCAACCTTCTAAATATCTAGGAGGCGTAAAAGTAACAGGAAACATATGACAACGAATAATATCCTCTTGCATATCAGATAAAGAAAAATACTTTTTTGCATTCATAACCGCATAGTTAGGATGCTTTCTAAGTCTTCCAACACCATTATCTTCTACTACTTCATCCGTAAAAAAGTCATGTAACATAGCAGCTTCAGTTGCTTCTTTATAACGAAGTCCAAGTCCCTTTGTAACAAAATAAGTAAAATAGGCAACTCTCATAGAATGATCATATCTAGTAATCCCATGATGTTTAATATTCTTCAACTTCAAAAAATCCGAATTTTGAATAATCGGGCTAATAATATTATAAAATTCTGTATTGTCATATTTTTTCATTTTATCATCCTTAATATTTTATGCATCAACCATACTCACTAATAATAACATATATTGTATGATTTAATAATAGTATGACCTGTTTTTTTGAAAATTTGACATTTTTTTACAAAAAAATTAGACAAGTTCATTTAAAATCTTATCTAATTCTTCTACTTCTTCTTGAGTTGTTTCTACAACTTCTTGATCATTATTAAACCAAGCTGGAACTTCCTGAGTTTTAAGATCTCTCTTAGTTTCTTTCTTTTCTTTTGGCTTAACAATCTTACGTAACTTTTTATGCTCCTTTTCTGTAATTTTCATTGCTTCTTCTACAGTTTCTATATTTAATCTTTTCCATTGACCTGCAATTGTCTCAACATAGCTTTTTGTCAATTGTTCATGATTAACTTTTAAAACATAACTAATTAAAACATTCACAACTCCCGGATTTAATTTTTGATCGATTAACAAACTCTCAACCAATCTTTTATCTCTATCAGTTGGTTCTGCCCCTTTATATTTAGCTTTTAATAATTGATATGGAGTAATATTTTCAAATGTATAGACCATTTTTGCCCATTTTGAATGATCTCCTTTTGGTTTCTTTAAAAATTCTGGTTGTTTATTATAAATTAATGTCGGTAAATTTCCATAATGATCGAATTGATAATACTCACGACAACTTTTTCGTAATAATTGCTTATCTATCATTCCTTTTTCATTAATAGAATTACGAATTAATCCTTGCATATCTAACGTATCTAATTGATAAATATAACTTAAACTATTAATTAAATCTTTTGTTTCTTGATTAAAACATTTTTCATGAACTTGACTATCAGGTATACCAGATTGAATCAAAGAAAAATCAATTTCTTTATGAAAAAGTATATTATTAGAATTTCTTTTTCCAACATCATCATTAGCTTCCATAATAGTACCTCTAACAGAAGTAAAGACTTCATCAAAAGAACAAGTAACTTCCTCATAATCTTTAAGACTTATTCTAGGTACTTTAAAAAAACTTAATACTTTTTCATACTCCTTTTTACCTAAATTATTATATAAAACAACATTTAATATAGGATGATTAAAAAACTCATGTGCCGATACAGGAGAATATAATAAATATACATATTGATTAATATTATCTTTCTTAACATATGTCTTTAAAAGTCCAACTCCCTCTAATTTTTCTCTCGCAATCACAATATCTTCTAAATTTAACTGCATGGTTGCCATCAAATGATGATGAGTTAAATCACTACTGATAATTTCAGAGCGATCCAAGTCATCAATAAAAGTATGATAGAGACTAACGGCTGTAAAACCTATAATAGGTTGATATAACATAGAAAGAATTTTTTTATCTTTATCTGTCAAAACTGTCTTATTAATAACTGTATAAGTATCTGCAGGTAAAACGGTTATTTTTTGCATATCCTCGCCTCCGAAAAATCTCATATAAATTCACTATAACACAAATCAATAGAAAAAAAAAGAAATACAAAACTATATTCCTTTCATAAACTGAATAACCATAGAAGCATCTATCTTTGTAAAGTATAAGAATGCAAATCCTATTAATAAAAATGGTCCAAAAGGTATCAAGGTCTGCTTTCTTTTTTTTATTAAAATAAAAGAGATTGGTAAAGCTAAAAAACTTCCTAAGAAAATAGAAATAAGTCCTAATAAAGGATGCAAAACATTACCAAAGACAAACATCATCTTGATATCTCCACCACCTAAGGACTCTTTATGAAATAAAAAATTTCCAAGAAGCATAATACCATACATTACTCCAAACAGGAATAGTCCATATAAAACATGAAACAACGCTTCCATAATCCCAAATCTTAAGGCCATTAAAATAAGAAAATACCCCGAAAAAAATATTAAAGCTTCATCTGGAATAATCATATAACTCATATCAGAAACAGAGATAATAATAAGCATTGCGACAATTCCTAAAGCAATAAACAATTCATAAGAAAATCCAAAAACAGCATAAGCTAAAGCAAATAAAACTCCTGTAAAAAACTCCATAGCTGTTGATAATCCATCAATTTTCTCTTTGCAATAACGACATTTTTTCCCAAGAAACAGGTAAGATAAAATGGGTACCATATCAAATAAAGATAATTCATGATGACAAGTATCACAACAACTACGATTCGTAACAAAATTCTCATGCTTTGGAAGTCTTAATCCTACTACTGTGAAAAAAGATCCAAAATATAATCCAAAAATAAAGAAGATAATTAAATATACTAAAGTCATATCATAATTACCTCCTTATTGAACTTGACTATAAATAGAAAACATCGGTTGAATAATAGAAATTAATAACACACCTACAATTCCTGCTAACATACAGATTAATAATGGTTCAACCAAACTCTTCATCTGATCAATAACATTTTTATGTAACATTTGAAAGTGTGTAGCAACCTTTTCCATCATTTGACCTAATTGTCCAGTAGTCTCACCAGTAACAATCATTTCATAAGCAACAATTGGAATTGCCCACTCTCCTTTAAATGCAGAAGAAATGGTATCTCCTCGTCCCAAATTTTCCAAAGTACCACTAATAATCCGTTTATATACTTCATTATTCGTAATCTTAGAAAGAATTTCCATACTATCCGTAATAAAGACTCCATGATTTAATAAAGAAGCAAATGTCTTTGTAAAATTAGCTATTTCATTATAAATGATAATATCTTTAATAACAGGTAAATGCATTAAAATAATTTGAAAAGTCTCTCTAAATTTTTGTACTCGTTTATATAATTGAATAAATACAACAACAAATCCAACTACTGCAATAATTAAAATATACCATTTTTCTTGAATAAACTTACTAATACCAAGAATCATTTTTGTCATACCAGGTAACTCTGCACCATTATCTTCAAACATAGATTGAAATTGAGGAACCAAATAAGTAAGCATAAAGATTAATACTCCAAAGGCAATTGTTAAAACGACAATCGGATAAGTCATGGCTGATTTCATCTGTTTTCTAGTTTGATCCATAGACGTATAATATTCTGACATATCATCTAAGATAGATGGTAAATCTCCTGTCATTTCAGCAGTTTTTACCATATTAATTAAAAGTTTTGGATAAACAGTTCCTTGCATGCTCATAGCATCGGATAAACTTTCTCCTTTTAATAATTGATATACTAATTGATTAAAACTCTTTTTCAATCCAGGCTTACGAGTTTGTTTTGCCAATATTTTTACAGAATCAGCAAGTGGGATACCAGATTTTAAATAAGTAGATAATTGTGTTAATGCAAAAGATAAATCACTTGCACCAAATTTAGATGTACCAATATCAATATCATACTTACTACGTTCTTTCACTTCTAAAACTTGATAATCTTGAGCTAATAAAAAGTTACGAACATCATTTTCACTCTCAGCATCAAAGTTTCCTTGTTCTTTCTTACCAACTCCATTGATAATCGTATAATGATAACGATAAAGTGGTCTTTGAATTTTTTCACGACTAACAGTAGCAGAAGACTCCACTCCTGACATAGAATCAACTGGAACATTTGCTAAACCAGTAGAAGCAGTAACACCAGATTGGGAAGCACTCACTCCTCCTTGAGAAGGCATAGCACCACCAGTAGCTTGTGCAACTGCTGGATTTTGTACCACCCCTGCTTGACTTTGCACTACTTGATTTTGAGCCACTCCTGGTTGTACTGAAGAAGCAGGAACAGCTGAGTTCTGTTCTGGAGCTACAGGAGCTTTAGAGTTGTTTTTCTTTCCTTTGAAATCAAACATAGCATACCTTCCTTTTTATCTTATCTCTATTAATTGTAACACAGTTTTTTTTTAATGAAAATACCTATTTCAACTTTTTAAACGAATGACATATACTACAGTAAAGCGAGGTGAACTATGTATCCATATTCAAATCCAAGTATCATAGCAAGAGGACTAAGTGCAATCAAAAATGTAAAGTGGGGTACTATATTAGATGGCACAGGAAAAACTTTAGGAGTGATTAATCAAGCAATTCCAATTTTTTATCAAGTAAAGCCTATCATCACAAATGCCAAAACTCTACTAAAAATAGCTAATGTAATCAATACTTCTCCAAATGATAATACACCTCAAGAAACAAAAGAAATCAAACCAAAAGAAACACCAAATAACAGTCCAATATTCTATCTATAAAAAAACACCTAAATAATAATTTAGGTGAAATCAAATTAATTACTATACCCGTAACAACCTTGAGTAGAATCTTTTATTAAATCATTTTCCGTTTCAATATAATAAGCAAAGCTTCCTGCATTAGGGACAGTACTTCCATAATTTTGTGGTGGCCCCATATAATTAATGAATTTTCCACCTGAAGCAGATCCCCAAGGTACTGTCGGATTCTGAGGGAAAACGAAAAATTCTTCTGTATTATAATCACTACTCATATATTGCATCCATGTCATTCCGTCTTCATACTCATGTAAAGAATAATTACCAGCTTCAAAATAGCAGAATGATGGATTCGTTCCAGTAGTACCTGCACCATAACTAATTGATATTTCACTATTAATATTAATAGATATTAGTGAAGCTGCATAAACAGACAATGGAACAATTCCCAATGCTAATAATAGAACTAAAGCATTTAATTTTTTCTTTTTTAATGACACTAAAATAATACTTGTAGCAACTAATCCAGAAACAATAATAACAATAAAACTCATTGTAAATCCTGTCTTAGGATTTCCGACTACTTTTTCACCATTATCTAATTTTACAGTAATATTATTACTTTCAGTAAAGCCACCCACTTGTGTTAATAATTCAGTTGGTATTTCTTTAATATAAGAAATAGCCATATTACATTCTTTAGTAGAATTGGCACTTATTGTATAACCAGTTTCACAATATAAAGAATAACTGATATATTCACTTTTAGAATAATCTATAGATGGAAACTGACCATCTTCTTCCTTAAAATCAGCAAACTGATAGTCTTTATTATCATCATTTTTAAAAACAATTTTGTAATGTACACTCTCACCTACATTAGCAAACCAACCCTTAAAATTAATCGTTAAATCTTCAAAAGTAGGAGTTTCAAATTGTTCATATACCCCACCATTTTCTCTCGACTCAACACTAGTAATACTTACTTTTTCTTTTGCATCAACAAAAAAAGGAAAAATCAAGCCTACCAAAATAATAAAAATGTAACCATATCTTCTTTTCAAATAAATCATCTCCTTTATTTTAAGGATAAACTATAAATAATAAAAACGCAACTAAAAAACCATATAATAAATGTAAATAGTGTAAAAAACTAATAATTATTTAAAATAACTTATAAT
>CAMOGG010000039.1 GCA_946614095.1 uncultured Caryophanales bacterium
AGTTGTATTAGTTGTAGTTGTATTAGTTGGTGTTTGATTTGTTGGATCATCTTCATCAGTTTTATTTTCTATTGGGGTATCTGCGGTAATTGTCCCTTGTCCCTTGTTATCAATTGGATCCTGTGGTTGCAAATCTTTTTTATTGATTGTATTCTTTTTTCTAAATTGTTCTTTTGCCTTACCAGTATGATCAACATATGCATTTACACCGTTAATACCAGCTGCAGCAATTGTTCCTACTTTATGTTCCGCAACGGCTCCTACTATGTCTGAACCAATTCCTACCATGGAATCTCCATTATATCCTCTTTGTGTTATTACATCTGTATAACCTTGTGGAATTGTAGTTGTTGCTGTTTGAAGAGCAGCTTCTGCTCCTTGAACAGCAGTGTTTGCTGCGTTTAATTCAGCAGTTGCCGTTTCTAAACTTCTGAATGTTGTATCAGCCTTAGTTGCAGCTTGTTCTAAAGCTGAAATATCAGGTGCATTAGATGCTGCATATTCCATTGATTTTTCCATATGAGTGACGATGTCACTTTCAAGATTCATTTTTTCTAAAGCTGTTTGTGTTTCTTTTATCGCAGCATCAATTTCTTCTTTTGTTGCTCCATTTCTGATTAATTCATCTACTTTACTAGCTTGATCTCTGTATGCATTTTCTGCTTCGGCAGCTTTTTGAACTTGATTTTTATATCCACCTTTGTTAATCATTTCTTCTTTTAATTCATTATAATCATTTCTACCTGCCATCTTTTGTTCTAAATCAGCTTTTGCACTATCAAATGTATCTTGAGCACGATCTACTTTTTCTTGAGCTGCTGCCTGTGTTTCTTTGGCATCTGCTAAATTCTTTTCTGCTTCTTTAATATTGGCTTTTTGTTGTGCTCGTTCAGACAGTTTACCAGCACCAAAGGCAACCGCTCCTTGGATTCCTCCTTGAACGACACCTTTGCCAAAGGCTTGATTATAACTTAATCCTGATTGAAGTCCAGCTTCTGTTCCACTTCCTAAACCAGTCATTGCGGCAACAGCAGTATTGGCATAAGTCGTTGATGAGGCAAATCCAGTTATTGTGTTTCCAGTTTTTTGGAAAGCTTGTGCTGCTTTTGCAATTTTGCCACTTCCTCCTGCAACTCTACCAACTCCTGAGCCTAAAGTAGAAGATATAGCTTCTCCACCTCTAGCAACTGCTCCTCCTAAGTATAAGTATGTTGCAGTACTTCCAGCAACTTTAAAGGCATTGGCAATTAAACTATCTTCTGTAAATGCAGATTTCTTGGCAAAAGCACTATCATAATAAAAACTGAAGGTATCTCTTGCCCAATCTTTTTTGATAAAATCTGCGCAGGCATTTTGGAAGTCTTTATTTCCTAATCCTCCTGCTACCCATCCTACGAAACTGGCAACACCATCACCTAAATCTTCTATTGGAGAAAGTAGTCCTTCGCCTGTTTTAAATAAAGCCATTGCAGCTGTACTTCCAATTCTTTCTAGCCAAGAAGCATTTTCATATTCTTTTACATCATTTGCTTTTTCTTCTAGTTGAGTTGCTATTTCAGAAATGGATGAACTTACATTATCAAAGACATCATCAAAAGCACTAATGTTGACACTGTATCCAACAAGAGTGCTTAATCCATTTACATTGTTTAATTCTTCTAATGCAGCATGAATGGCAGTTTTTGCTTCTGAAACTTCATTTTTACTAATACCTTCAATTTCTGATACTACAGCATCTACTTTCGAAAAATCTGCATATACATCTGATTCTTTTGCATCATGTCCTGTTAATAAACCTAGAATGCTCATATTGTTTCCCCTCTCTATCCTTCTTGAGTTCTTACGACCCCACTGGTATTGGCTGTTGCATCATATGCAGCTTGATTATTTTCTTTTTGTAATTGATCATGCACAGAAAGTGCAGCTGAATAAAGATCATTAGCACTTATGATTTTATCGATATTATCTTTTACATAAGTAACTGCTTCAATAGCCATTTCAATATAAGAATCCATATTGGCTCCTTCTACAATTAATGCATTATCTGCATCTGTCCTTACATTTTCTAAAGCAGAACATATTTTTCCCGTCTGTTCTGCTGATACTTGTATGACATTATCGATCTTTGCTTGTACTTCATCAGGGTTGATTTTTAATGTAGCATCTGCTCCTGTATATGAGGCTATAACCTTTCCATCATTATCATAGCCCTTATATGTTTTTGGTTGTTCCATTCTAACACTCCCTTTTTATACAATATATAAGAAAGAGAGAAACATTCATTTTCTCTTTTTCTTATACATTGCATATAGCAATGTATTATTATTAATTTCTTTCTTGATCGTAAGCTAATGCTTGTTCAACTGCTAGTCTTAAGTTTGCAGCAGAAAGTTTCATTTCTTCCATAGCTTCTGGAACATCTGCACTATAATAAGCCTCCCAGTTATTTCTTACTGTTTCTGACCAAGTTGTTTGAATTCCATCTGGAATATCTCTTTTAATAGCAGCATCTAATTCTTGCATTTCTTCTTGCATACGTGATACGATGCTGTCGATTTCTGCAGCATCGTCAGTTGCTGCTCCAGGTGTAATTGTAATATTCATATATTATAAATCTCCTTTCTAAAATTATTTCATTCCATGTTTTAAATCACCAATCATTTGACCAAACTTAGTAGTTTGTAGACCAGCGTATTCTTCTGCTTCTTCAATAGTTTTTGTAATATTATTAAATGTATCTTGCTTTGCTTGGAATTTAGCTAATAAATCATTTGCTGGATCTCCTTGGATATCCCCACTTGTGATTTCTTCGATTAAATTTGTTAATCTTGCTAAATTTTGTTTGTATGCTTGACCTGCTGTTCTTAATGCATATCTTAGGTCATTTAGTGCTGCCTCATCTACGTGAATTGCTGACATATTCTCTTTTCACCTCCTATTATGTTTTAAGAATATAGTTCAATTCCCTACCGAACCCATATCCTATAAGTTCATTTTATATTGTTTTTTTATAATAATCAAGTTTTTTAAATAATTCTATACATTTTTTTACATAATTTCTTTTTTTTAGAATAATAATTATTGATAGGTATTTATCAACACATAATCTTTTTATTTACATATTTTATATTAGAAAACCAATATATAACTATGCATCATAGTATTGGTATTTTGTCATTATACTTCATGATTTAGGGAAAGGAGGTTAGACTGATGAGTTGTTCTAATCAAAATTGTTCTTCCTGTATTTCAGATATTTTAGAAAAAATACTAGTTTTACAAAAACAAGATTTTAGTTGTGATAATTTTATTGGCTGTGATAAACCTTTTTTAGGACCAAGTGCAACAAGTATTTGTTATAATACTAGACCAATTCAATTGTATAATTGTTGTAGTGGAAATCCATGGAGTTTTAATTATACGAATGCAGAAGGAGTTACTGTAGCTAGTAATATTTTCCGAGTAGAATCTATAGATGACTGTTGTTGTACTTGTAGAATACTAGTTTTAGACCCTACTACTGGAGAATACACAAGTACTAATGAATTTGTAACTATTGACTTAAATTGTTGTGGAGCTATTAGATGCTTTAATGATACCTATGTTGATTTATGTTAATAAAAAGGTCATCCTATGCGGATGATCTTTTTAATTCTATAATATCTTTTATCGAAATTATTTCTTTATTTGTTGTCATAACATAGTTTTTTGTTCTTGATACTAGATAAGTATCATATGTTTTATTCTTTGTTACTATTTTTACTTTTTTATTGTATAGATTTGAAAAACTATTAAATAGAGAATCTAATTCTTCTTCAATACTTTTTCCTATTTTTTTATTTTCAAAGATATAAGACTTCTGATTATGATCTTTTGGTGTTAATTCTTTACTTCTGTATATTTTTGGTAATTTTTTCATATGATTCTCCTCTTTATATTTTATGAAAAATCTTCATAAAATTGATTCCTTTTTGGTATAATATAGAAGAAGGAGATATCTATGAAAAAGACTGTTATTAATTTTCGAATTCTAATACCTATTATTTTACTATCTATCATTAGCATTATTACGATTCATAGTGCACTTACTTATACTTCTGCTTCTTTGGGAAATTTAGCTTTGAAGCAAGCAATATGGTATGCTATTGGATGGGGATTGGTCTTTATATTATTAAAACTAAAAAATGAATATTTGTATCAACTATCTTGGTATCTTTATCTAATTGGGAACTTTCTATTATTATTACTATTGTTATTTGGGACTCCTATTAATAACAGTAAATGTTGGTTTATGATTCCTGGAATTGGTAGTATTCAGCCTAGTGAGTTTATGAAAATTTTTATTATGTTAATTCTTGCTACTATGATTCATGACTTTCGAAGTGATTATGAAAATCCTAATTGTAAACAGGAATTCTTATTTTTATTAAAATCATTTCTTATTGTATTAGTTCCTTCTATTCTTACTTTCCTGCAACCAGATACAGGAGCTGTATTGATATACTTTATTATTTATTTTTCTATGATTTTTGTAAGTGGAATTCGTCTACGTTGGTTTGTTTCTTTTGGGATTCTTTTTGCACTACTTGTTGGTGGAATTCTTTGGATATATTTTTTTCAACAAGAATTGTTTATTCAATTATTTGGTACTTCTATCTTTTATCGTTTAGAAAGAATTTTTAATTGGAGTCAAGGCTCAGGATTGCAATTAGAAAATGCTTTAGCTGCTATTGGATCTGCAGGATTATTTGGTCATGGATATAATAAAACACCAATTTATTTTCCAGAATCTTCTACTGATTTTATCTTTGCTGTTTTTGCTAGTAATTTTGGTTTTTTTGGAATTTGTGTTCTTCTTAGTATTATTCTTTTTCTAGATATTAGTATAATTCATTTAGCTAGAAAAAAAATAGAAGATACTAATCGTTATATTGTAGTTGGAATTCTTGGAATGTTACTTTTTCAACAAGTACAAAATATTGGTATGACTGTAGGTTTACTACCAATTATGGGTATTACTTTACCATTTGTATCTTATGGTGGTAGTAGTTTATTATCTTATATGCTAATAGTAGGAATATTATTAAATATATCAGAAAAGAAAGTTAGAACTTATCATTACAAATAAAAGAGTAAATTTTTGAACATTTACTCTTTTACTATTGATTCATATACTTGTCGTAATTTTTTTCCTATTACCTTAATGTCTCTTTCTTTGGCTACTTGATAAGCTTCTTCTCCAAGATATGGTAATTCATTTTCTACTATTTTTTTTATTTTATCTTCCATTTCTTCTAGCGTTTTAGCTTTATATACATTTTTTCCATCTTCTAACCATTCTTCAAATATTGGAATATCTCTAATTAAGGCAGGAGTTTTACAAGCACAAGCCTCAATAATTGGTATTCCTTCTGTTTCTTCATAAGTTGGAAAAAAATATAAATCACATCCATTCATTGCTTTTATGATTTCTTCTTGTTCTACATATCCTGCAAATAATAAATTATCTAATTTTGTTTTTACAGCCTCTCTTACTTCTCTTGTTGCGGCACTTAAAGGACTATATCCAAACCAAACAAACTGATATTCTGGAAGTCTTCTGGCTAATTTTACAAAATCAATGATTCCTTTTCTTTCAATGTACAGTCCTATTCCTATTATTACTTTATCTTTTTCTGAAAAATGATATTTTTTTCTAAATTCTTTTCCTAGAGTTTTATCTTTTTTAAATTTTTCAAGATCAATACCGTTTGAAATAGCATAAATTTTTTTTTCAATTCCATAACCTTCTAGTAGCCTTTTTGAATATGGGGTTGGAGTAATAATAACATCTCCTAAACTGTAGCATTTGATTAACCATTTTCTAAATGCTGGAGAAATTTGTTTACAAAAAATAAAACCATTTTTAAAATCTTCTTCTGTACTATGAGCATGATAGACAATTTTCTTTCCTCTTTTTTTTGCTAGTTTTGCTAAAGCAAATGAATTGGGCCCATACCAATTAATATGTACAATGTCATAATCATCTTGAACGTTTGTCGTATATTCTATATGTTCACTTTCAAGAGCTTTCATCTGATGCTTTATTGCTTTCCCTAAGCCACTTTTTGAAAAGAGTTTTTCTCCTTCTGTATACAACAATACTTTCATTCTGTCATCTCCTCAATTTATTCTCCATTTAATGTTGCTAATTATTATAACTTGTCTAGAAAAAAAAGACAAGGTTGTTTCTATTTATATTCTGTACCACAATTTTTGCATCTTTTACCTTCCATCTTTGCTCCACAGTTTTTACAAAAAATATCATGATATTTAATCATTCTGTTTTCCTCTGACATTTCTTTTATTTTTTTTATTGAAATTATATACAAAAAGATAATAAAAGCAAAAAATGAATAAGCAAACCATTTCATTTTTGACATAATACAAAAGTCATATATTCCATGCAATAAGGTTGGTATCATGATACTTAATATGATGTTGGTTATTTCTTTTTTTTGTTCTTTTTTATAATAATACTGTTTGGCAATACTTAAATAATACCCCATAAATATTGCATCACAAGCATGTCCTGGAATAGCAGAAAATGCTCTTATAATAGCTGTTTTTAATTGGCCAACTTGAAAAATGTAGTAGGCATTTTCAAAAAAAGCAAAACCTAGTGAGACAAACACTGAATAAACTAAAATGTCATATATTTCATCAAATTCTTTCGTAAAGTAACCTCTAGTATATAGCATTATCCATTTGCAGCCTTCTTCTATAAAGGCTACTCCGAAAAATGAATAAATGAAAATATCAAAAAATGTCTTTCTATTTTCTGAATTCATGAAAGGAAAAAAATTTCCTAGAAATTGAGATAAAAAAATTACTAGAAAACAACATATGATTCCTAATCCAAAAAATTGCATTAGTAAGCTTATAGGCTCCTTCTTTTTATCTTTTTGATAAACATATATTAAAATTAATATAACAGGAATTATGGTTATAAATAATAATAATCCCAATTGATTCATTAATCTACACTTCCTATTCTTTTTCATTATAGCATGATTTCTCATAAAAAAAAAGAACCGCTTTTATATAACGACTCTTATTAATCCATATGGTGTCCGCGAGGCGACTCGAACGCCTGACCGATCGCTTAGAAGGCGATTGCTCTATCCAGCTGAGCTACGCAGACAAATTCAACTGACAAGATTAATTATACAACAAAAGTACTTGAATTACAAGTACTTTTTTACGATTCTCCCCTTTTTCGAAATTCTGATGCTTGGCTTTTAATTTCTAACATAACCATATTTACATCATAATTTGCAAAAGAAGAATATGCAATTGTATTCATTACTTTTTCTTTTTCTAGAGAATTGTTTTCGTCTAATTCATGATTAAAATTTAAAAATAATACATTTTGTTCTTCTCTATAATTTAAAAGCTTTAATTGATTATTTAATGGACTGATTACATTTTTTTCTGTTGGATTTTTTAACTCTTCAATTATAATTTCTATTTTATCCTTTTTATCATTTACATATTTTGTAATTGGGAGATAATATGAATTGAATCGATCTAAATAATAGATAGTTACTTCTTGAATATCATTTCTACTAGTTATATTATATTTTTGATTAATCCCTATTGAATGATTCATTTTTTTGGGAAATTGATCTATTTGATTTCCTTCTATTGTTATTTCAACATTATTGATAGAATCTAATTCTAATAATGAATAGACAATACCGGTAATAATGTCTCGGTTGTTTTTTTTAGAAGAAGTTAGTAACTCTGTGGAAAAATCTAGAATAATTGTATCATCTTTTAACTGATAATCTAGTAATTTTGTATCTTTTGGTATATAGCCATCTAAACCTATGGGCAGTGAAGGATTATTTACTTTCAAATAAGATATAATTTCTGGGATTTTATCTATTTTCTTTTTACTATTTAAGAAAATATCTACTCGTACTAAATAATCATCTTTATTCTTCAAATATACCTGATCAGTTGGAATACTTGTAATGTCTTCTAATTCAAGGTTTGTTCTTAAGACTTTATTATTATTGATTATTGGAATTGTTGCGAGAATTAAGATTATGAACATCAATAATGCTGTTTGAAATACTTTTTGAATGATTGCTTTTGGAAACATTTTATCACCTATATTAAGATATGAAAAAACGTACTAATTTAGTACGCTAAATAGATAATTCATTTAACTTTAACAATTCTACTACAGCACTTGCTCTACCATTTACTCCTAGTTTTTGCATGACATTGGAAATATGATTCCTTACTGTTTTTTCACTTATTCTTAATTCTTTGGCAATTTCTTTGGTACTATAATTATCTATTAATAACTGAAATATTTCTTTTTCTCTTGGAGTTAAAATATTGTTCATTCTTCTATCACCTAGAATATTGTATGAAGTTTTTTTCTGTTGTTGTATGTATATACCTATTATTTTTTTTGAAATTTTACTGTAATATTCATTTTTGTGTCATATTCTTTTTGGATTAGTCTCATGATTTTATTGGCTAAAGAGACATCATGCTTATCTGATACACATATGATAGAAATATCGTTTGTTTCTATCTTGGTAAAACAATCTAAATTATATTCTTTTTTGATTTTTTTTTCAAAGCTTTCTTCTTTTCCTTGCACTTCATTTAAATACTTTAATTCTTCATAAGCATTGTTTTTTTCTTCTGTAGTCAGTTTTTCACTTGTTAGTTTTTCTTCTAACACTGCCATTTTTTCTTTTCGTTCTTCTTCTAAGCTAACTCTCATTGCCACTAAGGGGCTTTCTTCTTTTACTTCTTCTACTACTGCTTCTTTTTTTGTTTCTTTCACGATATTACTTGCTTTTTCTAATAAATCATTAGGTAATGCTACATAATATATTCCTAATACTAGTATTAAACTAAATAGTGTTAAAAACCATAGATTCTGTTTGTTTATCATATGAGCCTCCATTCTCTTCATTCTATGTGAAAAAGAAAAAGAATATTCTTTTTTTTTGAATATTCTTTATTATTTTGTTTCATCTAGTAAAGTATCTACTGCTTTCATAAGTCCTAGTTTTCCATATGGATATGTTAGAGAACCTTGCATATAAGCAATATATGGTTCTCGTATTGGTCCATCACAAGATATTTCGATAGATGATCCTTGAGTGAAGGATCCACTAGCCATAATAATTTTATCATCATATCCCGGCATATCACATGGTTCTACCGTTGCATTAGAATCAATTGCTGATCCTTTTTGGATTCCTCTAGTGAAAGCTATTAATTTGTCTGGATCTTTAAAGATAATATTTTGAACAATATCAGCACGCTCCTCATTATATCTTGGCTCTACTTCATATCCTAATTCTTCTAATACTTTACTGGTTAAAATGGCCGTTTTAAGTGCTGAAGCTACAACTGTTGGGGCCATATAAATTCCTTGTAATATTTGTTTATTGATTCCTAGAGTTGGTCCTACTTCTCTACCTTCCCCAGGTAAAGTTAATCTTTCTGCACATAATTCTACTAAGTCATGTCGTCCTGCAATGTAGGCTCCGTTTGGAGCAATTCCTCCACCTAAATTTTTAATAAGAGATCCGACTATAACATCTGCTCCTACAGAAGTTGGTTCAGAACTAGAGACAAATTCACAGTAGCAGTTATCAACCATGACAATAATATTACTATCAATTTCTTTGATTAATTTGATTACTTTTCCGACTTTCTCTAGTGGAATACTTTTTCTAGTAGAATATCCCTTACTTCTTTGAATTTCAATTACCTTTACTTTATGTTCCTTTAAATATTCTTCTATTTTTTTATAATCAAAATCATTATCTACTAATTCTATTTGGTCATATTTTACTCCATAGCTTTTTAAAGAGCTTGGATTTTCTTTTATACCAATTACTTCATCTAGAGTATCATATGGTTTTCCACTAATACTTAATAGTAAATCTCCTGGCCTTAATAGTCCAAAAAAACAAACGTTTAGGGCATGAGAACCTGAAATAAATTGGCTTCTTACAATAGCGTCTTCTGCTCCTAAAATATCTTTATATATATTTTCAATGGTATCTCTACCAATATCATTATATCCATATCCTGTTGTTGAATTAAAACAAGATTCTGTTACTTCATTTTTATGAAAACTAGATAATACTTTTAAACTATTATAATTACATGCTTCTTCTATTTGATCAAATTCTTCCTTGCATTCTTCTTCACACCGATTGACAAGTTCTGCAACTTCATTACTGATTCCTAATGTTTGATACATTGTATATTACTTCCTTTCTTTTTTCCTATTATATACCTTATCCGTTATATTTTCCACCATCTACACGAATAATAGAATCATTTATATAGCTTGCTTTATTACTGGCAAGAAATAGAACTACTTTACTGATTTCTTCAGGAGAGGCAAATCTTCCTAATAGTATTTTCTTTTCTTCATTTCTTTTTTGTTCAATACTTAGATTTTTATTCATTTTGGTATTTACCCAACCTGGACATACACAGTTCACTTGAATGAATGGAGCAAATTCTCTAGCTAAGTTGTGTGTTAGTGATATCACTCCTGCTTTTGAAGCATCATAGTCACAGCTTTCTGGATAAAAGGTATCTATGGCATTCGTTGATGCAATATTAATAATCTTTCCTTTTTTGGCGCTTTTCATGATTTTTCCCACATATTTACTACATAAATATGTTCCTATTATATTTACATCTAATATTCTTTTAAATTCTTTAATATTTTTATCTAGAAGAAGACTATCTCTACATACACTAGCATTATTTACTAAAATATCTATACCACCAAAAGTATCTACGATTTTATTAACCATACTTTCTACTTCTTCTTCTTTTGAAACATCACATTTTACAATTAATACTTCTACCTTGTAGGTATTTTTAAGATAAGTACCTAGATTAATGGCTTCTTGTTCATGATGACAATAATTAATTACAATATTTAAACCAGACTTGGCAAATTCTTCTACACAACTAGCCCCTATTCCTCGATTACTTCCTGTGACTAGTACTACTTTTCTCTTCATGTTCATTCTCCTCGTTTTCTTTTTTCTTCTCTTCCCATAATCTTTTAGATAAACGAAAGATTGGGTGGAAGGTATCTCCCACTACAAATGATTCATTTCTCTGCTGTAAAAAAATTTCTCTCTCTATGATTTCTTCTAATGATAATCGAATAATACTTGGATCATTTTTTATGATAGATAAACTTTTTTTCCCTATTAAGTAAGAAAAAATTTTTTCAATATGTTCTGTATCATAGATAATGATTTCAGGTAATAGATATTCTTTACCATATCGATTTTTAATAAAGAGGATTGTCTTCTCAACATCTATTGTTTTTTTATAAAATAATAATTCACTAATAGAAATCTCATTTATTCTACATATTTTTATCATATCTGATACTTCTTTTGGAGTTCTAAAAAATGCCGTTTCTGGTGGTATTGTTCCAATCTCTTTTTGATAGATTTCAACAATTTCTATAATTTCTTGAGATGTTCTTTGAAACAATGTATTATATGGAGGAAGTCCTAATAAGTTACATTGTTCTAGAATATCTTTTACCTCATTTGGCGTTTTTCTAAATAAGGAACTACTTAACGCTATTTCATTGCTTCTTCCATAGTCAATAATTTCTTCTACTTCTCCTGGTTTTCTTTCAAACATAGAGTCCATTACTTCTATTTTGTTTCTTTCACATATTTCAATTATTTTTATAATATCTTCTTTATTTTTCGTAAACATACTATTGTATATTTTTACATGGTGTTTTATACAAAATTGGATGATTTCTTCTAAATCATTTGGAGCCATTAAAAAAATACTATTTGTAATCAAAATATTATATTGATTTCCGATTCTAATTGTTTCTTTTATTTCTTCCATACTTCTTTTTAATATTTCATCTGTAATGGTAGCAGGAACTGTTTTAAAAAGTCGTATTAATTCTGCTATTTCTTCTGGAGTTTTCGTTAACGCTGTTGGAGTAAATGGGATATTGTTTCTTTTCAAGAGAGTCGAAATTCTTTTAAAATTTGCTATGGATGTTTGAAATAATTCATCAGTTATATTTAATCTTCTTTGTTTACAAATGCTTATCATTTCTTTGACTTCTAATGGGGTTCTATAAAACATATTTTTAGTAACTGCTATATTTTGACTTCTACAAATATCTATTATTTCTATTATCTCTTGATCTAAGCGAAAAGAAGGAATATTATATTTTTTTCTAATTTCTTCTATCATAGTATCTCACCCCATAAAGATATATTTTTTTCCAATATTTCATTATAATGATTTCCTAATTTTGTTAATAACTGATTTGTTTTCTTTTGAAAAGAGATTGGAGAAAGTATAAATAAATAAGGATAATTTTCTAATATTTCATCATAATTTATAATTTTATTTTTCTTTAAATAACTAAGATTGTCTATTACATTCCCAAAATTATCTTTCATTTCAATGATAATAGATTCTCCATATAAATTCTGTATTTTTTCTATATCAACTTTCATATAATCACCTTGTCTAGAATAATTTTACTATAAAGTAAACGAAAAAGAAAGATAGGATTTTTTCTACCTTTCTTCTAATTCTATCTTTGTTGGTAATTTTATATCTTCTATTTCATTGATTTTATCAAACGT
>CAMOGG010000040.1 GCA_946614095.1 uncultured Caryophanales bacterium
ATACTAAAAAAGATAAGTCATTGACTTACCTATTCTTTAACATTTACCAGGAAGAGAAAATATATAACATCCTTCATCAGAATAATGAATTTCATTTATAGGAATACTATAAGATAAACCATTTCCATGATATTCATCATCATTTTCTATATCTTCGTTTTTAATAAAATCAAATACATTACTTGGATAGTTCCCATCATAAGTATTTTCTAAGAATCTATCAAATTCTTCTTTTGTTATTTCTCTTTTATTAATATAATCTCCATGTACTCGTGATCCACAGTTCCCTGTTCCTGTTATAATACATATCTTTTTGCTTTCTTGTTCTATGGTTACTGTAGAATTTATATCTAAATTATATTGGCATGCTGCTAGAACTGAAGTTGGTATTAATAGCATCATACCAATCATAAAAGATGTAGCTTTTTTTGTTGATTTATCTTCTTTAATACTTTTCCAAATAATCATACATCCTGCTACTATACAAAGAAGAGAAAAGATTGTATGAGAAGTTCCAGTTTCTGGATTGGTAATTTCTTCTTCTGATAATAATTTTAAACTAATTTCTTTATTATCTAGAAATTGTCCATTTTCAAATTTTTCTTCTTCTACTGCTTTTTTATAATTTACTTTTAATTCTATTATTTTTCCTTGATTTGCTTTTACAATAGGATCTATTGTTTCTATTGTATATTCAATATAGTCAGAATTAATATTTAATTTATCAGTACTAAACTCAAAATCTTCTAAAGAATTATTTTGTATAAAAATATTATAAGTAATATAGTCTCCTTCTTCTTGAAATTTTACATTTAGATTAATTTTATTCTGATTAAAATTTGCTTTTTCTATTTCTTCCGCTGTTTCTGATTGATTTTTAATGGTAATTGCTTTGATATTTACTTTATCTAATTCACAGGTTTCTGCTTTTACAAAGATGGGAATTAGTAATAATAGTAAAAATAATCCATATTTTAATTTTTTCATAATTCCCTCCTTTATTATTATGTCTTTATTATATCATAAGTCATACAAAAAAGTTTATCAAAAAGATAAACTTTATCCTATTTTTTCTACTTTCATAGAATTGAAGAAATCTTGTACTTTTGTATCTGCTACTACATCAGATACTACAACATCTTGATTAGTATCTAATCTATCAATTGATACAAATAATATTTTAGCCATATCCTTTTCTTTATCGGTATCAATTAAAATGTTAAGTTGTAAGCTACTTCCATATTCTCCATAAGCATAAGCTTTATATTCTCCAAATGTATATTCTTTGTAATACTTTTGTGCAGAACGAGTTTTTTGGGTATTTTCATAACTTGCTGTTGTCATATCTGTGTAATACATTTCATATTCTACATCTAATGCTTCATTTTCAAATTCAATCTGTGTTGTTCTTCCACTTTCTGTATCTACTTCGATATCTGAATAGTTTTCATTTTTATTGTAAGTAAATGTTGTCTTATACCCAAAATTCTCATCTGTTAATTCAATTGTTTTTGTATTACTTTCAACTGGTTCTTTCTTTGTCTCTTTTTTATCACATCCTGTTAATACTAGTAGTAAAGCTGGTACTAATAATAGTAATAATAATTTCTTTTTCATATTCTCTTCCTTTCTTTTTTCTTATTATATCATAATAGTTGATTTCTTTCATCTATTCATCACAAGTTGTTCCTTTCCATGTATTTGGTTCTCTTACTACACCAAAGAATAATATTTCTTTTGTTTCATAATCTCTTATCATATAAATAAATGGTTTATTAAAATTTATTTCTATATACTCTGGCACCATAGCAATAGCATTTGTTTTTTCTACTCCAAAATAAGTAACTGCAGCAGCTTTTGTACCTTTTTCATTTAATTCAATATGAGTTTTATGAATTGCTTTTTCAACATATAAATTTGTTGCATCTATTTTACCCATATCTTCTTTTGACATAATATTTGTTAAATTAGCTTTTTTCTTATTGAATACTTCTTTTATACCCATTGCTTTTAATACTTCTTTAAATTCATCTAAATCAAAATCATATTGAAATCTTGGAAGAGATAGTTTTAATTGTTTTTCAAATGAAGCCTCTTTTTTCTCTGTATCAATTCTATTTAATTCTTCTTCTGTTAGATTTTCAATATAGGTATTAACGTTATCATTTGGTAAAATTCCAATAAATTCTAGGTGTTTTCCTTTTTCATGGTCTGCTTTTCCTTTTTTATCATAAGCTAAGTATGGAAGAATAACTCCTTTGGCATTATCTGTTTTAAAATATTGTGTATTATAAGAGTATGTATTATGCATCATTTCTACTTGTTGTTTTGTTTGGTCTTCTTTATAGAATGTTTCTTTTGATGTATCGATACATTCAAACTGATTATACCAATCTACATCAATTGCGATAGCATTGGCTATTCCTAAGACAAACTCTTTACTCATTTCATCTAGTATTTTATCAATCATCTTATTTGTTTTTTTACTTACCCAATCATTGATTTTATCTGGAGTTTCGAATTTATCTAGAATTACCTCTGCTTGATAATCATCTTTTAATGTATTCATAAATGAAGCTTTTATGAATGGTTGATATTCTTCTTTGATAAATGTAGCGTTTGCTACTCCAATTCGATTTTTTATTGTGATATCTGGAATAGAACGATTGGGAATAACTGATGAGATTTCTTCTTTACTGGTTCCTGCTGTTCCTACTTCAAGCATACTTAAAGCCATTTCAATAGAGTATGGACTGATTAAATAATTCTTTTCTTGAGTACTATTTACAGTTTTCATTAATTTCAGATTATAAGAACTGTCTGGATAACTTGTTGGTTTTTTTTGTTTTTCTTTTTCTTCTTTCTTAGCTATTTTCATTAGAGTAACTCCTGTTATACTCGTAAGTATTACTATGATGATTAGAATCATTATTATTTTCTTTTTCATATTTTCTCCTTTATAATGTTATTTTATCATAAAACTGATTCTTTACAAATAATCTTTCTTATTATAAACTTTGATTAGAAAAGAGGTTTTTATGAAGTTATTATCATGGAATGTTGCGGGATACCGTGCTTGTTTAAAAAAAGGTTTTCGAAATTTTTTTGAAGAAATGGATGCTGATATTTTTTCTTTACAAGAAGTAAAAGCTACCGAAGAGCAAATTGATTATATTCCGGATGGATATTATGTTTATCGAAATGTTGCGGAAAAAAAAGGATATTCTGGAGTTTTAACTTATACCAAGATAAAACCACTTTCTGTTTTTTATGGTATGGGAATAGAGGAACATGATCATGAAGGTAGAATGATTACCTTAGAATATGAAGATTTTTATCTTGTAAATGTTTATGTTCCTAATGCAAAAAGAGAGTTAGAAAGACTCGATTATCGAATGACGTGGGAAGATGATTTTAGAGAATATGTCAGTGAGCTGAAGAGAAAGAAAATGGTACTTATTTGTGGAGACTTTAATGTTGCTCATGAAGAGATTGATATTAAAAATGCCAAAGCTAATGTTCGAAATGCTGGTTTTACAATAGAAGAAAGAGAAAAGTTTACAAAATTACTAGATAGTGGTTTTGTGGATACATTCCGTTATTTTTATCCAGATAAGATTCAATATTCTTGGTGGAGTTATTTATTTCATGCAAGAGAAAATAATGCAGGTTGGAGACTTGACTATTTCTTAGTTGATCAAGAACATTTGAATCAAATAGAAGACTCTCTTATTTTAGATCAAGTCATGGGAAGTGATCATTGTCCTATTGAAATTATAATAAAATAATCACTAACTGTTATGTTAGTGATTTTCTTTTTTGTCTTGGTTTTAAAAATAATTCTTGTATTTCTTTTGAATACTTTTCTAAAATTGTTGGATGATTTTTTAAATATTCTTCTATCTTTTCTTTTTGATTAGTTTCCTGCCATTCTTCTATTTGTAAGATAGGATCTGACTTTATGATTACTTGATAGAATTCTTCTATTTGATGATGTGTTGTTGTAGTAATACCAAAGACATTTATTTCATGATTTGGAAAACTTTCTAGTAGATTTTTCTTATCTACTATAAGTTCTTGATAGGATTTTGGATGATTATTATTCCATAGAAGTTTTAAAATGGGATATTCTTCTTGTAGTTCTGGATGACTTTTTAGAAAGAAATCTACTGCTACTAGGCTGTCAACTAATCGTCCTTCTTCTGTAAAGAAAGAGTTTATGGGGTTATCTATTAACAATTCTTGTGAGATTGATGTTTGAATTCTACCTTTTTCTTTTAAATCCTCTTTTATTTGTTCTGTATCTTCTTGAATTCTTCTTTGAAGAAGTATTATTTTTTCCTTTAATTCTTCTGATATTGTTCTTTTTTCTTGATATTTCCCGCAAAGAGTTGGAATTATTTCTTCTAGTTTGTTCACACTATTTTCTTCTGCATCTAATTCTGGATAAAGATTCGTATAGTTTTCTAAGTAAAAAGAATCATTTTTATGTTTTTTCATATAAAGATAATGCTTTTCTATCAAGAGAAAATATGCTGGATAGTTTATCATATTCTCTATTTTATCTTCTTTATAAAAGTCATGTTGTTTTTTGTGACGTAGTTCATGAAGAAGGGGTTGCATATAAGACATAGTATTTATTGCTTGAATCATTAGTCCTATTACAGAAATGAGTACTCTTTCCTTTTTTCCATCATAGGCAGCACAACCACCTATGGATAATAATTCATCAAAAGAATAATCTACTTCTTCATGATAGATTTCTTTCCAATATATTTTTATTACTTCCATAAAATAGGAAATTACTAATTCATTTATTTCATAACGACTATCTACTTGTTCTTCTTCTGATAAAGATTTCATATCTATCCATAACTTTTCACTCATATAATCTAAATCTTCTATAATATTCGGAAAATAATCATAGAAGTCTATCTTTTTTAAGTGATTTAGCTTATTGGTTAATTGTTTTATTATTTCTTCTTGTTTCATTTTTCTCCTTTTAATTATTTAATACTTTACATTCATGTTCATATAAAAATTCATTTACTTGATTCACATTATAAATTTTTTCTTTAAAACAAAAGCGTATAATTAAATCAAATGTCGTATTCATGGGAAGAGAATAGGAAGCACTTTGTAGGAAATCTTCGATTTCTTCTTCAGAAAGTTCTAATGCAAATCCTAGCAATATTACTGTTTCTTTACTAGGATGATAATTCTTATTGCTCCTTATTTTACTGAACAGTCTTCGATCTATATTTACTTTATTGTATACATCTGAATCTTTTAAACATTTTTCATCTATAAACTGAAATAATTTTGTTTGAAAAGTATCTTCTTCTTTATTTGTTTCAATAAAAGTATTAATATCTCGTTGTTTATAAAAGTCTTTTGATTCTTCATAATCTTGCATCTCAAAAGAGTCTTCTTCTTTTTCAAATAGTCTTTGTACAGACATTCTTTTTCTTGGTTGTAGGTTTTCTTTTAAGTATTTTTCTAATTTTCTTTTGATAAACATAAATGTCCCCTCCTATGCGACCAAATGCTTCTTTTTTTTCGATATTATTATAACAGAAAAGGAGAGATAATATGAAAAAAGAAAAGAAAAAATTAGATGTAGTTTTTATTCTTGATAAGAGTGGCTCAATGAGCGGAAGTGAGGAGAATACGATTAGTAGTTTTAATGAATATTTAGAAAAGGAGAAGAAAAATTCTTTTGAAACAAATATTACTACAGTATTATTTAGTGATGAATATTCTTACTTACATAAAAGAATTGCTGCTCAAAAGGTGGAGAATCTTACTAGTCATGAATATTATGTTGGTGGTTGTACTGCATTATACGATGCTTTAGGTAATACCATCTCTTATATGAGTCAAATGGATACGGATAAGGTATTATTTGTCATTATTACTGATGGATATGAGAATGCATCAAAAGAATTTGATAAACAGACTATTCGTCGTATGATTCATAATCATTCTAAATGGGAATTTATCTATATTGGAGCAGATATTGATAGTTATGCTACTGGTGGAGAAATTGGAATTCGTAGAGATAATATTGCAAACTATAAAAAAGATCGAAGAGGAATTTCTAAATTATTTAAAGCTGTTGGAGATTATGAATGTGCTATGATGGAAGAATCTTCTTCTCTTCATTGGAAAGATGATTTGGAAGAATATTTGGAAGAAAATCAGTAAAAAAAAACTGTTTCCTAATAGTGTTTAGGAAAACAGTTTTTTATTGCTTTGATATCTTTTTCTAGAACTTCTGGTATTTTTATTTTCTCTTTTGTATCTTCTGTTTTATAGATGGCATTTCCTATTTCTGTTAAGAATTCAATGTCATTCTTTGTCAGAGCTAATTCAAAGTCATGCTTCTCACCTGGAGCAAGTGTTAAATAAATAGTTCCATCAATTTGCTTTTTGATATCTTTTGTCATGATATCATTAGATGGAGTATCGGTTGCGAGAATAAAATGAACATTCTTTTCTCTACTTACTTCTAATAAGTTTTCCATTGTTGATATTATTTTAGAATCATAAGAACAAATATCATAAAAATCATCTATTATAATAAACAATTCTTGTTGATTATCTTCTTTTTGTCGACGTTTCATTTCTTTTTGTAATTCTTCTAGTTCATCTGCTATCTCATTTGGAGAGATAATTGTATCTTTTATGTAATGGGGAATTCCATTAAAAGTGCTTAATTCTACCATACTTGTATCAATTGTGACTATTTTGACTTCCTCTGCTGAATAATTCATAATGATACTAGAAATTATTTCGTTCAAGCTGATGGATTTTCCTCCTCCGGTTGTACCTACAATTAAGAAATGGCTATTATGTTGAAAATCTATTGCTTTGATTTCTTCTTGTTCATTCCAACCAATAGCAATTTCTTTTTTACCAGATTCTTTATTAAAGCTTTCCATTAACTTTCTAAAATCATTTTCTTCTGAATCCTCTAAAATAGTAAAGTTAGGTATCATAGATGATTTTTCCGGTAAGTTTTTTTTCTTTTCTAATTCTTCTTTTTCTTCTTGTCGGTTTAATAAAACATTAATGATTCCTGCTATTACAATACTAAATACAAAGATTATGACAATTACCCATATATTATTCATAACGTCCTCCTATTTTCATTGTATCATATCTTCTTTTTTTTTAATATCTTTTTTATTTTTATAACTTTGTATTATAATAGAAGTATAAAAATATACGAGGTGATTGGATGAATGATTTTCAAAATAAAATGAAGGAAAAAATCAAGATTTATTCTAAGAAGGAATATTTAGATGGATATATTAATAATGAATTTTTAACAAATGATGGGGATGCTGATGTCTTTTATAATATTCATGATAAGGAAGAGTTATTTGATTCTAGAACAGTTCACAATCAAATAGATTTATTACCTAGTGTGTATTCTTTTATTGAAGATAAAACTTCTATGTTAGATAGTACTATTCAAATTCAATTACATATTGTAGGGGTAAAGTTTCATCCTAAAGAGCAAGAATTGATCCGTCATCTTATTAAAGAACACTATGCTATTGAATTATATAAAATACAAAAAGAATACGTAAAGTATCGTAGAAAAGTGATAGTTCTTATTTTTATTGGAATTATTTCATTACTAGGATATGCCTTTTTATCCATTTATAGTGGAAGTTTATTTTTTCTGGAAGTTTTTGGCTTTTTATTTTCTTTTTCTTTGTGGGAAAGTTTTGACTCTCTTATTTATACTATGAGTGAAATTCGTAATCGGAGAAGTGATATTACTCAGAACTTATTATTAACAATTAATTTTGATGAAGATACTAGCATAAAAAAAGAGATTTAGAAATCTGAAATAAAATCTATAATCTCTTTTATTTTGCTTTCTTTCTTGGTTCTTTTCCTTCTTTGTTAAGATATTTAAATAGAATAGAAGCAAATGCTCCACCTAATAGTGGTCCTACTATGAAAACCCATACTTGTTTCAAAGCATCTCCTCGTAAGAAGATTGCTGGTGCAATACTTCTAGCAGGATTTACAGAAGTTCCTGTTAGTGGAATTCCTAATAAATGTACAAATGTAAGAGTTAATCCGATTACAATACCAGCTACATTGGCATATTTTGCATCATCTGTTACTCCTAGGATTGTATATACAAAGATTGCTGTTAGAATAATTTCTGTTGATAAAGCTCCAATCCAGGTAATTCCATTGGCAGACAATTCTCCGTAATAATTTGCGCCTAGAGAGGCCGTTCCAATATCTGTTCCTGTTAAGATTAGAACTAATATTGCACTTCCTACAACTGCTCCTAATACTTGAGCTGCAACATAACCACAAAAATCTTTACCACTTAATTTTTTCTGCATTAACATGGCCAAAGATACAGCTGGATTCACATGACATCCTGAAATATTTCCAATTACATAAGCTTCCGCTATAATAGCTAATCCAAAAGCTAAGGATGTAGCAACTAAGTCACCTCCTGATACAACGGCTATTCCTGTTCCAAAAAGCACTAATGTAAAGGTTCCAACGAATTCTGCTATATATTTTCTCATTCCTATTCTCCTTTCTATTTTCATTTTAATTCTTATCTTTTTTCTTGTCAATTCTTTATTCTATAGAATTCCTTTCTTTTTCAAAATACTACTTTTATTAGACTAATTATATTCTTCATGATATAATTTTTATAGGATGTGATAGTGTGGTGGATGAGTTATTAGATATTGATGAAGATGAATCAATCAAGGAAAATAATTCTATAGAAGAATTAACTGATAGTTCTACTTCTCGTAATGAGTTTCTTACTTCTAGATTTCATGAATTAATTGAAATGTTACAAAAAGAAGGAATTGATTATCAATTAATGGGACCTTTTTCTGCATATTTAAAATTTCATGATGATTTTCAATATACTATTCCTTCTATACAGATTCATTTAAATGAAAAGGATATCGAACGTTTTAAAAACATTTGTCAAAATCTTTCATTGGAAGTAAGAGATCAACGTCTTTCTTCTTTAAAGACTATAAAAGATGGAATCTCTCTAGGGGAGGAAGCTGTTACGGTATATGATGATGCTCATTTGTTTATAGATGTTTTCTGCTTTGAGCGACTTGCGGATGGAACTATTATCTCTAAAGATTATTACCATGATGATGATAACAATCCTCGAGCAAAAGAAAGTATTTTCAGTAGTAAATTAGCTAAAGAGATTTTTGGTAGAGATACCATTTCCTTTTTTGGATATATGATTCCAGTCGTTTCTTGGGAATATCTTTTTATCATGAAAGAAGGGAATCCTCTATTTTTAAATTTTATTGAGTCAAAGATTGATCAGAGAAAAACTTCTATTATTCGCAATTTGATGAAAACAGATAAAGTTGTACAATATGTACTGGTTAGTGATTTACCAGAGACAAGTCAAATTAATTCAAATTTAATAGAAAATGATAATACGAAAATTAGTCAAATGTTATTGGATTCTACTAGAGAGTTTTCTGAAACGGAAAACTTGGAGTTTTTAAAAACCAAACAATTAAGAAAAATCGATGAGAATTATGAAAAGGGAGCAATTACTCGATATGCCGTTATTAGTGTACTTTTAAGTATATTAGTTCTTATTTTTATTGTATTGATTCTTACTAAAATATTCTTATAGATAGCATTTGCTATTTTTTCTTTTTATGATAAAATATCGGAGAGGTTTTACTATGGAAATATTAAAAAATTGTAATTTATGTCCTAGAAAGTGTGGAGTAAATCGATATCATGAAAAAGGTTATTGCCATTCTGGTAATCGAATTAAACTTGCCTATTATAGTCTTCATATGTGGGAAGAACCTATTATTTCTGGTGAAAATGGTAGTGGAACTATTTTCTTTTCCAACTGTAATATGCGGTGTATGTATTGTCAAAACAAAAAAATCAGTTTAGAGGGATATGGGAAAGAGATTAGTAATAAGTGCTTAGGAGAGATTATGATTAAACTACAGAGTATGGGAGCGCATAATATTAATTTGGTTACTCCAACTCATTATGTTCCACAAATTGCTTATATTCTACATAAAATCAAAAATAAGGATCTTACTATTCCTGTTGTCTATAATACGAGTAGTTATGAGTGTATAGGAACATTAATGATGATGAGAGGATTAGTTGATATCTATTTGGCAGATTTAAAATACTATGATGATAGTCTTGCGATGAAGTATTCAGATTGTTCTAACTATTTTGAGACAGCAACAATGGCTATTGATGAAATGGTTCGTCAGGTTGGAAAAGTACAAATTAATGATAATGGATTATTAGAAAAAGGTGTTGTTGTGCGTGTCTTAGTTTTACCAGAACATACTAGAGATGCAAAAGAGATTATTGATTACTTGTATCATACTTATCATAATGATATCTATATTAGTATTATGAACCAATATACTCCTGTCTCTTCTTGTCCTTATCAAAATTTAAATCGTAGGCTTACTGAAGAGGAATATGAAGAAGTTGTTAACTATGCTTTAACGATTGGAGTTGAAAATGCTTTTATTCAAGAAGGAGAAGCTGCTTTAGAAAGTTTTATTCCTCCATTTGATAAAAAAATCATTCCATAGAATGTGAATATTTGATGAAACTTTGTTTTTTCATATTTTCTATTCTTTTTTTTTGTGCTATCCTATTATTAGGAGGTTAAATATATGAAGAAGTTTAAAGTTTTATTTGTTTTATTAGCTGCATTCTTTATCTTACCTTTTGCCGTATTTGCTGAAGGAGAGGAAGAGGCTACTGAGAATACTGAGACTGCGGAAACAACGGAAGCAACAGAGACAACTGAGAATGAAGAATCTAAAGAAGTAAAGATTTATTTCTTTAGAGGAGAAGGATGTCCTCATTGTCAGGAAGCTGAAGAATGGTTTAAATCTATTGAAGAAGAATACGGAAGTTTCTTTGAAATTGTAGACTATGAAACATGGCAAGATGAAAAAAATGCAGAATTAATGCAACAAGTAGCAGAGGCAAGAAAAGAAAAAGCAGAGGGAGTTCCATATATCATTATTGGTGATAAATCTTGGAATGGTTTCACAGAAAGCTATGAAGAAGAAATGATTGATCAAATTAAAAAAGTATTTGAGCAACCAGTTTCTGAACGTTATGATATTATGAAATATCTTGGTTCTGATAAAAAAGCAGAAGAAAAAAATTCTTCAAATGATGTTCTTACATTAATAATTATTCTATCGATTGTAGGAATATTTGGTTTTGGAATTTACAAATTAAGAGATAGTTCTAACGAATAAAAGAGCCCT
>CAMOGG010000041.1 GCA_946614095.1 uncultured Caryophanales bacterium
GATGTTGTGACGATATGTTTACCTAATATGCCAGAAGCTTTGTATGCTTTTTATGCTTGTAATAAGATAGGAGCAATTGTAGATATCATTCATCCTCTAAGTAGTCCTGAACAAGTAAAATTTTATTTAAAAGAAAATAAAAGTAGATTTTTATTTTTAGTAGATTTTAATTATGATAAGTTTAAAGATGTTATTGAAGATACTTTAGTATATAAAACGATATTAGTTTCTCCTAAACTTAGTATGCCTCTTGGTCTTAGTATTGGATATACTTTAACTAGAAGTATTCGTACGAAAAGGCCTTTTCATGATAGGGATTATATGAGCTGGAAAGATTTTATGTTAAAGGGTGTTACTTATACAAAAGAATTTGAAGCAGATGTTTCTAAAGATGATACGGCTTTAATTTTACATAGTGGTGGTACTACTGGTACTCCTAAGGGAATTATGATTTCTAATTATAGTTTTAATGCTTTAGCTCAACAATCTGCTGTTAATGTTATTGATGTTAGACCACGTGATAAGATTGTGACAATTCTTCCTATTTTCCATGGATTTGGACTTGGTGTTTGTATTCATACACCATTATGTTTAAAAGTTGAAACTATTTTGATGCCAGAATATGATGCGAATCGTTTTTATAAGATTTGGAAGAATGATCGACCTCATGTAATACTCGGAGTTCCTACTTTATGGGAAGGTATGATGAGCAATAAGAAGTTTGATAATGTTGATATGAGTCAATTAAAATATATTGTTAGTGGAGGAGATTATTTATCTGTAGCAGCTGAGACTAAAATCAATGAATTCTTACATAAACATGGAGCTCATGTGAATATTGCGAAAGGTTATGGTATGACTGAGTCTGTTGCGGCTACTTGTTATACTTTCCCTGGAACCAATGAACCAGGTAGTATTGGTATTCCAATGGTTGGAAATACTTATAAAATTTGTGATGTAGAAACTGGTGAAGAGTTAGAACTTGGAGAAGAAGGAGAAATTTGTGTTAATGGTCCTACTTTAATGCAAGGATATTTAAATAATCAAGAAGAGACTGATTTAATCTTAAAAAAACATAAAGATGGAAAATTATGGTTACATACAGGAGATATTGGATATATTTCTTCTAATGGTATTGTTTACTATACACAAAGATTAAAGAGAATGATTATTGTATCTGGATTTAATGTTTATCCTGCGATGATAGAAAAAACTCTAGAGAAGCATAAAGCTGTAAAAAAAGCTTGTGTAATTGGAGTACCTCATCCATATAAAATGCATGTACCTAAAGCATTCTTACTATTAAATGAAGGCTATAAAGATAATTCTAGATTAAAGAAAGAATTAAAAGAATTATGTAAGAATGAGTTGTCTGTTTATGCAGTACCAAAAGAATTTGAAGTAAGAGATGAATTTCCTAAAACTTTATATAGTAAAGTTGATTATAAACAATTAGAAAGAGAGGAACAGGAAAAAAATCAATAACTATTTTTTCCTTTTTTATTATGGTTATTCGAAGTAAAAAAAAATTATATCGATATTTATTCTTTTATCGTTCTTTTCTTTGTTATTTTGTTACTTTTCGTACTACTTTAAAAGATTCTACTAGTAAGTCTATTATTCAAGCATTAAATATAAAAGGACGATATCAGAGAATTTATTATGTGATTGATACGTTATGTGATCAAATTGATGATTATTATAAAAATAATAATATGTGTAAATTTTGTAAGGGACAATGTATTTGTCATAGAACGTTAGGTTATCCGTATCAAAATGGATGTTGTAGAAAATGTTCTTATCAATCTAGTCATGGATGTACAACTAAGAATTTTGCTTGTAAGATGTTTTATTGTTCTTATGTAGATTCTTCTATTAAAAAATTAAAATATAAAGATTTAGGATTATTAAAAATACTAACTCCTATTCAAAGATTGGTATTAAAATCAGAATATTTTGCTACTATAGAAGAAGTTTCTAAAGACTTGTTTTTGGGACCTTTTATTGCTGCTTTTACAGAGAATTATCGAGCTATAAAAGTGTTTTTTTCTCATAAAAATAGTTAAATGCAACTGAAACTTTACAAAATTTCCAACTAAATTGTATAGATTGCAACCATAAAAAAAGATACAATGTAGTTATGAAAGAGGTGATTTTATGAAATTTGGAGATAAGTTAATTCTTCTTCGTAAAAAGAAAGGGTTAAGCCAAGAAGATTTGGCAGAAAAATTAGGAGTATCTAGACAAAGTGTTTCAAAGTGGGAGAGTAATAATACTTATCCTGAAACGGATAAGATTGTTCAGATTTGTAATCTATTTGAATGTTCTATGGATGATTTAATTAATGATAAGATAACAGATATAGAACAAATAGAAAGAAGTAATAAAAATACTTTAAATGATGCATGGGATTCTTTACTTGACTTTATTACGAAAACAATTAATATGTTTTCTCATATGAAGTTTTTAAGTGGAATGAAATGTATTATTGAAATGTTTATTGTAGGATTTTTATTGTGGCTAGGTGGATATATTATTTGTAATATAGCAAGTAGTATACTTTCACATTTATTTACTTTTTTAAATTCCCATACTATTCATATGATTCGTGAATTTCTAACTAGTATTTTTTATTGTATATGGTTTGTTTTATCTATTATTGTAATCATTCATACTTTTAAAATACGTTATTTAAATTATTATGATTCATCTATTGAAACAGAAGTAGAACATCATGAAGAAGAAAGTAAGGTTGAAGTAAAAAAGAGTGATAAAGTAATTATTCGAGATGAGAAAGATAAGCCATTCGCTTTTTTGGGAATTTTATCAAAAGGAATTATTTATTTCATTAAATTTATTGTATTCTGTATTTGTATTGGTATTGCTTGTAGTGTGATTGCTTTTGCATTATTATCTTTTTTAGCAATTTTTATGATACCAAATCATATCTTCTTTGCAGGACTTAGTCTATCTTTTGTTTCTTCTACTATTATATTATCTTTGTTATTATTAATTGGTATATTCTTTATTTTTTCTAAAGAGTTTTCTGTGAAAATATATGGACTTATTTTTCTTGTCTCATTAGTATTTTTCGGTATAGGAATAGGAGTTAGTGTTGTTTCTTTAAAAAATATTGAGTTTATTCATGATACAAATTCTAAGAATTTTACTGAAGAAAAAATGACTGTTGATTATCAAGATGATTTAGTTATTCACTCTTATGATCAAGAAAAATACAATTATCAAATTGATTCTAGTTTAGAAGATGGTAAAATAATCATTTTAATGAATTTAGATTCTAAATATGAAATGATAAATAAACATTATTCTAGAGAAGATCAAATGAATGTTTTAAATATTTATCATGAATTTAATGGTAATCATAAAGATTTATATTTAGACTTTGTGAATGATTTAAAGAAAAATCAGATATTCTTACACGATAATGAAGTACATCCTATTACCATTCAAGCGAATGAAAAAACAATTCATCAATTAATTGATAATTTGAAAAAATTATATTTAGTTGAAGAAAAAGTTACTGATCAAGTGATTACAATTCAAATTCATGATTCTAAAGTATATTTTCCAAATGGATCAGATGTTTTATATGATGCGAGAACTGATACTTTAATAAAAGATGAGGATGTTGTATGTGAGAGAAGTATTCAAAATACTGAGTGGGGAGAGAGAATCCTTTATACTTGTCATGAAGAGGACTATGATGATTAGTCTTCTTTTTCTTTTTTTGCATATTAATAATTAGTTATTGACAAATGTATATACTATGTATATACTATCTATGAGGTGATTAAATGGAGGTTAAACTTCAAAAATGGGGAAACTCTTTAGGAATTCGTATTCCTAAAAGTATACTATCTTCTCTTCATTTTAAAGAAAATGATGTTTTAAAGATTGAGCAAGCAGATGATAAAATTGTTGTTTCAAAGTCAAATAAAAAGAAAATTTCATTAAAGCAATTATTTTCTCAGTATGATGGAAAAAACTTAGCAAAAGAATTTGAGTGGGATGAAAATATAGGTCGTGAAGTATGGTAAAAAAATATATACCTAAGCAAGGGGATATTGTATATTTGGATTTTAATCCTACATTAGGTCATGAACAAAAAGGAATAAGACCCGGAATTGTTGTTAGTCATAATATTTTTAATATTCATACAAAAATGGCAATGGTTCTTCCTATTACTTCTAATTGTAAAGAATATCCTACTCACTATGTGTTAGAAGATAGTTTTAAAGTAAAAGGTTCTGTTTTATGTGAACATATTCGTAGTATTGATTATGAAAGTCGGAAACTTCATTTTGTTGAGAAAGCTAGTGATAATGATTTAATTAGTATTATGGCATTACTAAATGCTTGTATAGAGGAGTAAACTTTTTTATTTTATTATTTTAATGTGGACTTATCTTATAGTCTTTTTTAATTGTATGTACAAATATTGTAAACAATATAATAATATTCTATATTTTATTGCTTTAGATTATATTAATTGCTAAAATTAATATAAAGTAGGTGAACTTTATGAAAAAGAATAGTTTGTTTTTCATTTTAATTACTTTTTTATTATTACCATTTATGGCAGATGCGAAAGAGTATTGTAAAGTAGTAAGTGGTAATGGAAAAGATATTGGAAGTGAGATTGCTTGTGGAACAGAGCATTTTTATATTATAGATTCCAATGAAGAGAAAGTTAAGATGCTTGCGAAATATAATTTGAATGTTGGAATATCAATTTATAAAGAAAAATTAGAAGAGGGACAAACTTGTACAGATATTGCAATATCAAAAGGAGGAACATTAAAAAGTGATGGTTTTTATAGTGGGGAAGGATATTGCTACTTTGTATTAAATATTCAGACAGATAAAGTGTTACAAAACGAAGAAGCTAAAAGTGCTCATTGGGATGAAAATAATAACTATTTATATCCACAAGTTGGAGATGTTTATTATGATGTTAGTGATTGGATTTCTTTTAGCAATTTTTTTTCTTATGGTACTACAAATGATGACTCTTATTATGATATTAATGATAGCCCTATCAATAATACTAAATTTTATAATTTTGATTTTAAATTGGAAAAATATAATGATAGTATGCCATTAATTAATTACAATTCAATGGGTTATCCTTATGGAATTATTAATTCATTGGGACATTATAAAAGTGAGTTAACTAATATGAATTTTGATATTGATACAATTTCTTTATTATCGATATCTGAATTGAATGAAGTAGTAAATAAAATCTCAAATAAGAGTTTACCTTTGATTGATTGGTCGAATAATTATGAAATTATTACTCAGCGTAATAATAATGGGTATCATACTATTACAAATGATGAAATTAGTTTTGGCAGTTTGAAGCAATATATTCCAAAAGACTATGATTGGCTATATAGTACATCTTATTGGAATAGAACTATTTTTAGGGATGAAGGAAGTTGGGGAAATATTTATTTCGTTTTTACTTCTGGATTAGGAAAAATATGTGGAGCTGGATTTCCAACTTGTGCTCCAGGTACTGCTATAGGAACTGGTATTCGTCCAGTAATAACTATTCCTGCAAATAAACTTCAATATTTAATTCAAACAAAGACAGATGGTAATGGTACTATTGAAGTAGTAGAAAATGCTTTGGGAAATGAAACGGTTCAGTTTAAAGCAACATCTAAAAAAGGATATAAATTAAAAAGTATTGTTATTACAACAGATTCTGGAGAGAAAGTAGAATTTAAAGAAGGGGACATCATCAAAAATGATGATGAAACTTATAGTATTGATAAAAGTGTATTTACGATGCCATTTGAAAATGTAACAATAGAAGCAAAATGGGCAAGTGAAAGTATTTTAAGTAATCCAAAAACAGGAAGGAATTTAATTATTCTATTTGGTAGTATTATTGTATTATCTGCTGGTACTATCGTTTATAGAAAGAAAAGAGTTTCATAACTCTTTTTTCTTTACAAATTACTGTTTTTATTGTATAATATGCAGTGATTTTTGATGATGTATTTAAAAAAGAGGGGGGTTATATGTACGTGAATAAATTAAAAAAAATTATTCATAATAAATTAATTGTTTTAATTTTTTGTTTTGTTGTTGTTTGTTCTTTTTTTATATGTTTTAAAAAGGATGCTTTTCTAATTGAATCTGTTGCTTTAAGACAGAAAGATGGAAGTGAAACTGAAACTGAAACTATTTCTTATGATAAAGATAGTTATGTTTGTCAAGAAGGGGAAGAAATTGAGACTTTTATTAAAGTGTCAGGTGGAAGGTTATCTACTATAAAGTCATTTGAAACTACTGAAGAAGAAATAGCAACTGTGGATGAGAACACTTCTAAAAAAGCTAATTGTACTAATTGTAAGTTGATTAGAATAGTTTGTAAGAAGAAGGGAATTACTGTCTTAAAAGCAGAATCGTCTAGTGGTATTAAAACATCTTCTGATTTAATAGTTGTTAAAAAGAAAAATGGTACTAAAGAAAAGAAAGAAATAGAAACAGCACAAACGAAAAAGACACCAAAATCAATTTCTGATTCAGATATCGGGTCAATTTCTTATGCTAAAACTCATTTTAGTTGTAATGTGGGAGAATCATTTGAAACAATGATAAAATCTAATACTAGCTCTGGAACTTCTTATGTTAAATCTTTTTCTGTGAGTAATTCTTCTATTGCTAGTATTGATACGAATACTACTTATCAAGTGAATTGCCGTAATTGTCTTATGGTTAGAGTAGTATGTAAGAGAGAAGGAAATGTTTCTTTAAAGGCTACTTCTTCAACGGGAGCAACTACAACTTCTAAGTTGTCTGTAAATGAAACCCCTCAGCAAGATATTGGTACTATTTCATATACGAATAGTTCTTATAGTTGTAATGTGGGTGAAACCTTTGAAACTACTATAAAGGCAGTTAATACAGCAGGATCTGCTAGAGTTTCTTCTTATTCTGTTAGTGATACTTCTGTTGCTACAATTGATAATAATACTACAATACAAGTAAATTGTCTTAATTGTCAAAGAGTTAGAATCATTTGTAAGAAAAAGGGAAATGTTTCTTTAAAAGCTACTTCTTCAACGGGAGCAACTACTTCATCTAGTTTAGTTGTAAATGAGGCTTATCAACAAGATATTGGGTCTATTTCTTTTTCTAAAAATAGTTATTCTTGTAAAGTTGGAGAGTCATTTGAAACAATGATTAAGTCTTCTTTGAATTCTGGTACTTCTTATGTTCAGTCTTATTCTGTTAGTGATAATTCTATTGCTACAATTGATACGAATACTCAATATCAAGTGAATTGTTATAATTGTTTGATGGTAAGAGTAAGATGCTTAGAAAAAGGAAATGGTGTCTTAAAGGCTATGTCTTCAACTGGGGCACAAGTATTTGTACCTTTATCTATAACTGATTAATTTTTAATTATAATATTGTGTGAAATGGAATTCTTTTTTGAATTCCATTTTGCTTATATCTGAAATAAAAAAACGCAGTATAACATGATTATTATTCCAAGAATGATTCCTAGTACTATTGCTTTTGGTTTTTGATAAGATATGGAGTTTGGTAATAAATTAAATATGGATAAATGTAACATGATTCCTGCTGTTATAGAAAGTATTACAGATAATATGAAATTATTGATATATTTTTTTAAAAATATATGAGCTAGTATAGCTCCTAGAAATTCTGAAAATCCAGATACTAGTGTATAAATAAAGGCTTTCTTTCTACTGTTCGTAGAATAATAAATAGGTACTGCGATAGCTATTCCTTCTGGAATATTATGTAGTGCTATTGCTAGAGAGAGGGATATTCCTAGTTTTAAATTGTTTGTTGTTGTTAGATAGGTTGTTATTCCTTCTGGAATATTATGTATGATTAAAGCTATAATTGATAAGATTCCTAATTTATATAGAGAAGAGTTATCTATTTTTTGTTCTAATTTCTTATCTATTAATAATGATAAGATGATTCCTATATTTATCCAAATTAGAATGATAATAATATGAGGGAATGATAAAGTATTATTTAGATAATGAAAAGCTTCTGGTATTAATGATAGTATGGATACAGTAAACATAATAGAAGAGGAGAATGCTAAAGAGAAGGAAATAACTGTATTTTGATATTTTTCATTTATATAAGTAGGAAAATATCCAATAATTGTTGATATTCCTGCTAAAAAAGGTATTAAAAAAGATAATATAGTTTTCTTCATACTTTAGTTTATTTTCTTATCTTTTAAAATATGTTATAATTTTTTTGTTTTGGGGTGAGTCTATGAATTATGATTTTGAAATGGAGAAGCAAATTAAAAATATAAAAGAGGGAAGTCCTTTACTATTACATGTTTGCTGTGCTCCTTGTTCTTCTGCTGTTTTGGAGAGACTTGGAGATTTCTTTGAAATCACTATTTTTTATTATAATCCTAATATTACAGATGAAGTTGAATATCATAAGAGAATTGAAGAAGTGAAAAGATTGATTCAAAGTATATCTTGTAAATATCCTGTTCATTTAGAAGAGGGCAGGTATCAACCTAATGAATTTTGGGAAATGTCTAAAGGATTAGAAAATGAACCAGAAAGGGGAAAACGTTGCTACAAGTGTTATGAATTAAGATTAGAAGAAACAGCGAGAATAGCAGAACAATTCAATTTCCCATATTTTTGTACCACTTTAACTCTTTCTCCTCATAAGAATAGTAATTGGATTAATGAGATTGGAGAACGATTGGATAAGGAGTATTCTACTCATTATTTATATTCTGATTTTAAAAAGAAAAATGGTTATAAACGAAGTATTGAATTATCTAAAAAATATGATTTGTATCGACAAGATTATTGTGGTTGTGTTTATTCTAAAAGAGATAGGAGAAAATAGTTAAATTTTTCATATCGACTTTACGAATTGAATAGATTATATTATACTTTATAGTAAGGAAGTGTATGATGATGAAATATTATTGCATTGGAATTAAGGGAACAGGAATGTCTACGTTGGCTCAAATATTATATGATTTAGGAAATGACGTATCAGGTTATGATGATGCAACTGGATATAAATTTACACAAGTAGGTTTGGAAGAGAGAGGAATTCCAATTTATTATGATGGAGAACATACTTTAGATCCAGATACTATTGTTACTTATAGTGTGGCGTTTCATGAAGATCATGAAGAGATACAAAGAGTAAAAGCATTAGGATTAAAAGTAATTAAATATAATGAATTAATGGGACATGTTATTGAGATGTTTCAATCTATAGGAGTCAGTGGAACTCATGGAAAGACAACTACTTCTTCTTTGATAAAGCATATTTTAGAAGAAAATGGTGGTTGCAATTATTTTATTGGTGCTGGAGATGGATATGCTTCATTAGATTATGATTATTTTGTTGTAGAAAGTGATGAGTTTAATCGACATTTTACTGCATATCATCCTAAATATTCCATCATTACAAATATAGAAGAAGAACATATGGAGTGTTATAAAGACATAGATGATATTCGTAATACATTTGAAATTTTTGCTAATCAAACTGAGAAGCTTGTTGTTGCGAATGGGGATAATGCTGAAGTTAAAAAAATTAATTATCAGACAGATGTCCTTTTCTATGGATTTGGTTTTCAAAATGATGCTGTTATTAAAAATTTAAAATTATTAGAAGAGGGTTCTAGATTTGACTTATATATTCATGAAGAATTATATGGAAGTTTTGAAGTTCCTTTATATGGAAAACATATGGTATTAGATGTTTGTGCTGCTATTTTAATGTGTCGTGAACTTGGTATTTCAAAAGAAAATATTTATGAAGCATTAGAATCTTTTAAAAATGCTAAAAGAAGATTTGCAATTGAAAAAGTAGGCCCTACTACTATAGTAGATGATTATGCTCATCATCCAACAGAGATTAAAGCAACTCTAGAAGCTGTAAAACAAAAATATCCGAACAAACGATTAGTAGTTGTATTTAAACCAAATACTTATTCTAGAACAAAAGATTTTACAGAACAATTTATTGATGCACTAAGTGTTGCGGATCGAGTATTCTTAACAGAAATTGATTCTAATCGTGAAAAGCAAGAAGATTATCCAGGAGTTTCTTCACAATTAATATTAGATGGAATTGAAGGTAGTCAATTAATTAGTGAAGATACTATTGAATTATTAAGTGATGAATTAACTTCTGTTATTTGCTTTATGAGTTGTGCTTATGTCGATGGACTTATTCAAAAATTAAAAGAATTAATCTCTAGAGTAGTATTGATTGATGAATAATTGATGTAAAGAAGATGCCTTTTTGTCTTCTTTTTCTTTTTGTTTACTTGATTCTCTTGTATAATAAAAATAATAGAAGGGATTATATGAAGTCATTGAAATTTTTTATCAGAAAATTGAAATACAATCATAAAAGGACATTTTTGGTTGGTCTTTTGTTTTTATTGTTTATTGGAGTATCAGTTGGATATGCCTTTTTAAATACAA
>CAMOGG010000042.1 GCA_946614095.1 uncultured Caryophanales bacterium
CTATTTTTGAAGAGACTGCTAATAATGAAAAAGAACATGCTAAAATGTGGTTTAAAGAATTGAATGGTGGAGAAGTACCTTCTACAATAGATAATTTGGAAGCAGCTGCTGATGGTGAAAATTATGAATGGACAGATATGTATGAAGAATTTGCTAAAGTAGCAGAAGAAGAAGGATTTAAAGCAATTGCTGCTAAGTTTAGAGGAGTTGCAGCTATTGAGAAACATCATGAAGAGCGTTTCCGTCAATTATTAAAAAATGTAAAAGATGGATTAGTATTTAGTAAAGATGGAGATAAAATTTGGATTTGTCGTAATTGTGGACATATTCATATTGGTAAAGAAGCTCCAAAAGTATGTCCAGTATGTGCTCATCCACAATCTTATTTTGAAGTAAAAGCAGATAATTATATGTAAAAAATAAAATTCTTTTAGAAAAAAATTATTTGAAATGAAATTCTGTTTTAAATGAAGATAAGTGAAGTTTGAACTGAACCTCGTTTCTTGGATATAAGAAGCGAGGCTTTTATATGAGTAAATCATATTCTGAACAAAAGAAATCACTGTATAAAATTGGAAATTAGAATTATCAATTTATTCATTATCTATTAATTAAAGGCAATTTCTTCTTCTAGATTATTATCTTCTAGGATAATGTAGAGAAATATAAATCCTGAGATGAGGATAGCAGTTGATGCGATTAGAATTAAAGTATCATACTTTTGTTGTGTGGTACTTTTCTTTTTATCTTGGAATGATTCTATTGCATCTTTTTCAAAGTAAGCATAGACAATGATTAATACTGTAAATATTGAGGTATTTATTTTACGGTATGTTTCTTTACTATTTTGATTGTTCGTTAGAAAATAATCTTTTTCTAGGTAATTTGCATAAAAAGAGAAACCAATGATAAAGAGATAGATTATCCAAATATTGTTTTCTATTTGAATTTGATTCATTCTTTTTTGAATATTTTGATTCATAATAAACTATATTCTATTTTTATGTTATAATATGATTGATTTTGGGGTGATTTCATGAATAAGCATGAATTGTTAGTGCCTGCTGGTGATATGGATTGCTTGTATCAAGCTGTTTTTCATGGCGCCGATGCAGTTTATTTAGCATGTCAGAATTTTGGAGCAAGAAAGTTTGCCAAAAATTTTACAAATGAAGAGATTATTTCAGCGATTCGTTTTTGTCATTTGTATGGAGTACGCATTTATGTAACTATGAATACTTTAGTTAAAAATACGGAAGTTGATTCTTTTTTGAATCAAGTACGTTTTCTTCATAAAAATGGTGTAGATGCTATTATCATGCAAGATTTTGGTATGATTTGTCTTGTCCGAGAAATGTTTCCTAATTTAGAGATTCATGCTTCTACACAAGCTAATATTTGTTCTCGTGAAATATGTCTTTTGTATAAGCAATTAGGAGTTAAGAGAGTCGTCTTTGCTAGGGAATTATCCATTGATGAGATTGATGCAATGAATGTAGATATTGAAAAAGAAGCTTTTATTCATGGAGCTTTGTGTATTTCTTATTCTGGTGAATGCCTGATGAGTAGTATGCTTGGTGGAAGAAGTGGAAATCGAGGAAAATGTGCTGGAGTTTGTCGAATGCCTTTTTCTTTGGAGAAAAATGGCAAGACTCTTGTGAAAAACCAATATTTATTGAGTACAAAAGAGTTAAATACCTCTTCTAAAATAAAACGTTTATTATCTAGTACGATTTATAGCTTTAAGATAGAAGGAAGGATGAAAAGCCCTGCCTATGTTGGTTTTATTACAAAGTTATATCGACGTTTAATTGATGGTGAAGAATTTTCTTTAGAAGAAGAAATTAATCAATTAAAAACGATTTTTAATCGTGATTTTACCGTTGGAAGACTATTTTTCTGTCGTGATGATGAACTTATGAATTCGAAAAGTCCTAATCATATTGGACTTGAGATTGGTAGAGTAATTGATGTTACTCCTAAGAAGATTAAAATTCAGTTGGATCGAGAACTTCATCAAAATGATGCAATACGATTTTTATCTAGTAATAAAGGATTTATTGTGAATTATTTATATGATCAGGATGGTAAATTAGTTTCTTCTGCAAGAGATATCTGCTATGTCGATAATAAAGTCGGATTGGAAACGAAAGACTCTGTGTCTAAAACTTATGATTATTGTTTAGAAAAGTCACTTGAAAAGGTTGATAAAAAGATAAATGTTTCTTTTGAAGTTATTGCGAGAAAAGGAAAATTATTAAGAATAGGAATTTCTGATGGGGAATATTCTTTTGCATTAGAAGGGGATGTTGTATGTACTGCTAAGAATAGTCCTATTACGAAAGAATCTATTGAAAAACATTTAAGCAAACTTGGAAATACTCCTTTTGATTGTTGTAGTGTTTCTTGTGATATGGATGATTTTATTTTTATTCCTGTTCATAGTTTGAATGAAATGAGAAGAAGTCTTGTGGAACAATTGATTTCAGCAAGAGAAAATAGGGTTAGTTCTTTTCTTGAAAAAGAAGTATTTTTTGAAAAGAATTTCTCTTCTTGCTTACTTGGAGAAATTCATTGTTCTATCCAAAATGAAGAACAGTTAAAGACTTGTCTTTCTTTAGGAGTGGAAAGAATTTATGTACCTAGACAATTATATTTTCAATATGTTAATGATTCAAGAGTTTATTTGATGATGGAACGTTGTAGTTGGAATCCTTCTTCTTTATTAGAAGATAGGGTATTAGTATCTGATTATTTGGCAGATTCTTATAAGATTGGAAATTATCCTTTAAATGTTACTAATATTTATACTGCTTATTATCTTCAGAAATATGGTTATCAAGAAATTTGTTTATCCGTAGAATTATCAAAAGAAGAAGTTTTTGATTTTTATCAAAAGTATCAGAATCAGTTTGGAGAACTTTCTTTTGAAGTATTGGGTTATGGTAGAGTAGAAAATATGATTATTAAAGGGAATGTTTTAAATCTTGATTTAAATGATTCATACCAATTAGTAGATTCTAGAAAAAGAAAATTTCCTGTGTACTATGATGGAAGAATTACTCATATACTTAACTATCAATGTCAGAATTTAGATGATTTTGTAGGAAATATTCGATTGGATTTTTATGAAGAATCTAGTCTTGAAATAGAAAAAATTGTAAAAAAATATCAATTCATGAAAAGGAACTACTAAAAACTAAAATTCTGTGTTAAAATAAAAGTATAGGGAGTGATTCGATGAGAAAGAATGCTGCTAAAAAAGAGAATGGTACAAAAAAAATTGTGAAAAATTATCTTCTTTTACTCATTATTTTTATAGTATGTATTGGTTTTGTTTTATACTTATGTAATTTATATCAAGTGTATGACCAATACCAAAAAGAGACACCTGTAATTCAAGGTGCTTTACAAGAAATTGTTCCAGATGATTTGGAACATTATGTGTTAGATACACCGACTACTGTTATTTATATGTGTACTTCTTATGATGAAGAGTGTAGAGCTTTTGAAAAAGATTTTAAAAAGTATTTATCAAAAAGAGAATGGAATAATGAAGTTGTTTATTTAAATTTAAATGATTTAGATCAAGAAGAGTTTGTTCATTCTTTTAATACAAAGTATCCATATAAGAAGGAATCTTTATCTACTCATTATCCTGCATTTGTTCTTTTTGAAGATGGAAAAGTTAGAGGATTATTGCAAGGAAACAATCAGAAAAAATTAACTATTACAAAAGTAAGACAATTTTTAGAAATTAATGAAATAGGAGAGTAATCTCCTTTTCAGGTGGAGGGATGAATATGAATCATATTGTATTGTTTGAACCAGAAATTCCTCAGAATACTGGGAATATTATGAGGACTTGTGTTGCGACAGGGACTAAATTACATTTAATTAAACCTCTTGGTTTTGTATTAGATGATGCTCATTTAAAAAGAAGTGGAGTAAATTACATTGATAAATTAGAATATGAAGTTTATGAGAATTTTGAAGATTTTCATAAGAAAAATCCTGGAGTATACTATTATTTTACTCGGTATGGTCATAAACCTCATACTAGTTTTGATTACAGTAACGAAGAAAATCAGAATCTATATTTTATTTTTGGCAAAGAGTCTACTGGTATTCCTAAAGAGATTTTGCAAAAAGATTTAGAACATTGTATGAGAATACCTATGACAGATAAGGTGAGGGCTTTAAATGTTTCTAATAGTGTAGCAATTGTGATTTATGAAGCATTACGTCAACAAGATTTTAGAGATTTATTAAGAGAAGAACCTCATAAGGGAGCAGATTACTTGGAACGAGAGTAATCTTTTTTTGTATGAATTTTTCTTTTTTTCCTCATAAATAGAATGAGAGGAGAATATATGGGAAAATATCAAGTTGAAATTACTGGGATTCAAACTAGTAATTTAAAGAGTTTATCAGCAGATGAAATGAAACAATTATTTATTCAATATCAAAATGGAGATTCTTTTGCTAGAGATTTATTGATAGAAGGTAATTTAAAATTAGTTTTATCTATTTTAAAAAGATTTTCTAATAAAACTGATAATTTGGATGATTTATTTCAGATAGGATGTGTTGGATTAATTAAAGCCATTGATCATTTTGATTTATCTTATGATGTGAAATTTTCTACTTATGCAGTACCTATGATTTTAGGAGAGGTAAAACGATATATTCGAGATAATAATACGATTCGGATTAGTCGTTCTTTAAAAGATATTGCTTATAAAATTTATCATTTGAAGGAAAAGTATTATTCTATATATGGAATAGAGCCTTCTCCTTCTTTTTTAGCCGAGCAATTGGGAATTAGTGAATTTGATATTAGTAATGCAATGATAGCTTTAAAAGATCCTGTTAGTATGTATGAACCAATTTATAATGATGGTGGAGATACTATTTATTTATATGATCAGATTGAAGATAAAAAAAGTAATTTGAATTTTTCAAATCAATTAGCTATTGAAAATGCAATGGAAGATTTGAATACTAGAGAAAGACATATTTTAGATGAGAGATTTGTAATGGGAAAATCTCAAATGGAGATTGCTAATGAATTAAATATTAGTCAAGCGCAAGTATCTCGTTTAGAAAAGAAGGCTATTCAACAATTAAAAAAAGTATTAAAATAATTTTCATTTCATATATTCTATTAGGTGATTATGTGAAATTGTCTGATTTACAAACAAAAAAGATCATTAGTGTTTTATCGGGAAGAAATCTTGGTAGTATTATTGATGTTGATATTCGAGAAGATGGAACAATAGAATCTCTTGTCATTGAACAAGGAAAAAATATTTTTTCATTTAGTCGAGATGTTGATAGTCGTATTTTTTGGACAGATATCTCTAAAATAGGAGAGGATGTCATATTGGTAAAAAAAGATTAAAACGAATACATGTGTTCTTTTGGATGATGTTTTTTGTGTTGATTTCCTCTTTTTTCTTTTTGAATTATATTGATTATAGGATGAAGATTGTATTAAGACCTTTTTTGGATTATGAAGTAGAAAGATTTACTACTGTTATTGTTAGTGAAGCTTTTAATGAATTAAAAATGGATTATAGTAAAGATTCTTTTTTTACTGTGGAGTATGATGATTATGGTAAGTTTGAAAAGATATCTTATAATACTATTTTTATGAATCAATTGAGTAATGAATTTAGCAATTTGATTCAAGAAAAGTTAGAAAATATGGAGATAGGGAAAATAGAAAATAGTATATTGTTTCAAAAAGAAAAAAGAGGAAAGTTTCATCATATTCATGATGGAATCTTATGTGAAGTTAGTTTTGGTTCCTTAAGGGGATCTACTTTGTTTTCCAATGTTGGACCTGTAATTCCGATAAGATTATTGTATTTAGGACATATGAATCCAGATATTGATGTTAAAGTGACAGAGTATGGAGTGAATAATCTACTTTTAGAAATTGACTTTGTAGCAACTATTAAAGAACAAATATCGATGCCTTTTTCTTCCAATCAAAAAGAGATTAAAATTCGACAACCATTGGTGATTGATATTATACGAGGAGAAATACCAAATTATTATCATGAAGTTTCCAAATAATTTTAGACGTGATATAATAGAAATCGAGGTAGATAAAATGAAGAAAATTGAAATGAATGGCGTTGTTTATGAATTAGTTCGAAATGATGGAAATTGTTTTTCAAAAGAAGATGTTCTAGATAAAATTACTGATTATTTTGATGATTATGATTATATTTTTGGAGATTATGCTTATGAGAAAGTTCGTTTGAAAGGTTATTATGAAAGTAAGAATAAGAAAGCTAAAAAAATCAATGATATCAAATACTTAGATGATTATATTAAAAACTATTGTAGTTATGGGGCAAAAACTTTTCTCTTGAAAAAAAATCAATAAAAAACTCTTGTTTTTATTTCTAATTATGATAGAATTGTATTATATGAATAGTAAAGGGAGGATTTTTCATGGAAAATAAAGATGTTGAAAAGAAAATCATGTCTATTGTTGCGGAAGATGGTTCAATTGAAGAAGTTGAAGTTATTTTAGCTTTTGAGTTTAAAGATACAAAAAAGGAATATGTTATTTATACAAAAAATGAAAAAGATGAAAATGATAATATAACTGTTTATGTTTCTAATGTTGATCGTTCTTCTGGTGATCCAAAGTTAATGGGCATTGATGATGAAGAAGAATGGAATCGTGTAAAAGATGTTTTACGTGAATTATCAAAAGGTGAATAGCTAAAGGGAGGTTTGTCTTATGATGAAAGACATAATTAATTTTTTAGATAAGGACTATAACCTTGTAAAGAAGGACAGTCATCTTAGTAGTAATCAGTTACGAACTCGACCAAGTTCTTTTGCTTCTATTCTAGGTGCGTGGAGGAATTGGCGTATTTCATTAGCTGAAAAGAGATTGGAAAATAAGAAGGATAAGCTTTTGAAAGAAGAATTTAAAGCAGCAGCTGATGGTCATTTGACAGAAGCAGCTAATAATGCTTTGATTCAAAAGACTCAAGCTATTGCTAAGCTTGAAGAAAAAATTAGAATTCTATCTAGAGAAAATGTTCCAAGAAATTTTGTGGCAACTCATGCAATTAAGTTAAGAAAAAAGATGTATGAAAATATGGCATTTAATGGAAATAATGCTTATGTAGTTGGTGCTGATAAATATGAAAAGGTATTTGAACCAGAACCAATACCAGTGCCAGAAGCAGAACCAGTTATCCCTGAAGTTGACAATAATGTTAATATGACTGATTCTTCAGAATTGGTAGAAGATATTGCTGCATCAGCTGATACTACTAGTGTTGAGGTGCCTGTTGTAGAAGAGGTTGCTCCTGAAAAAAAAGAAGTTGAAGTAGTTCCTTCAGAATTACAGAGAGGAGCTATTCAGGCTGCTATTGATAATGAGTTTGAAAAGATTAAAAATTCTCAGAAAATAAAAATGGTTGCACCAGAAGATGTTGCTGAAGCTGTTAAAAATGTTTCTACTGTTAGTCGTTCTGATATTGCTTCTGAAATTGATGCTCATTTGGATCAAATTGATGCTCCAGTTGATGAATCACAAAATTTTCAAAATGAAATTAATTCTGTTTTTGCAGATGCAGATGCCCATTTGAATGATATGAAAGTTAATCAAAATGGTAGTAGTGCTGCAAAGATTGATCGTTATAATGATGAAGGACTTGTTGCAGAAAAGCCTTGGATAGAAGAAGAACAAAAGATTAAAGATGATGATATTCCTAAAGTTATAGATATTCCTGTTAATAATGATCCAGTTGAAGAACCAAGAGAAGAGATTCCAGTTGCAGATACTGTGGTAGATGATGTTTTAGATGTTCCTGTTCAACCTGAACCAGTAGAAGAAACTCCTGACTCAAAGGAATGGGTTCCTTTGACTGATGAACAAATTGAATTATTTAGAAAAGATTTGGAAGAACATCCTATTGTTTCTACTGTTTCTGATGATTTAGAAGATTATCCTGATCCAAATGTTACTTTACCAGAGGATATCGAGTTACCTACTCAAGATGAAGCTGTTCGTGATTTTGTTGTTGTTACACCTGATCGAGAAGAACATCCAACAAATGTTGAAGAGTTTGTTCCAGTTGAGACTGAACCTGTTTCTACTGATGCTAATGAAAGAGTTATCTCCGTTAATCATGAAACTTCTAAAGAAGAATTAGAACAGTTAAGAGCTCGTATCGAAGGCTTGAAAGCAAGACAACATGCTTCTAAGAAAGCAATGGATGAAGCTGAAAGAATGGATCAAAATACGGCTGAAAGAGCTACTGAAGCTTTACGTGATCGTGAAGAAAGTGATTTGGTTAGAGAAGAACAAATTGGTCGATTACGAGAATATGGAGATGCTTTAGAGGAAGATTGTATCTTTAATGAAAATAGAGCAAGAATCGCTATTGAAAATGTTGAGTGTAATGAAAGATTTATTCAATTACAAAGAGAAAGAATCCGTGATAATGATGAATTGATTGATTCTTTAAGTTCTCTAGTTGGACCAGAAGCTACAAATGTAAGAAGAAGGTAATGATACCTTCTTTTTTTTCATATAATGAAATGGTGAATGATTTATGGATGATTTTATTTTTTCTTATTATTCTTTTTTACCTGATTCTATTACTCACAGGGATCAATATTATATTATAAAAAAAGATAATTCTATTTATTATTTGTCAGAAGTAATAGATGATTCTAAGATTAGGATGCAATATCATCTATCTTTAAAATATCCTTTTTATGATTCTTTTATTTTAAATTGTTATTCTTCTATTTATAGTTTTTATCAAAATAGTAGATATGTTCTTTTCAAAAAAAAGAAAGGATTCTCTTTTCTTCAAAGTTCTTTTTTATTATTTTTTTCTTCCTATTCGCTACTATGGTATTATCATTGGATTTCTAGAAGTGATTTTTTAGAGGATACCTATCAGAAAATTAAAGGAATATATTCTTTGATAGATGATAGTTTTGATTATTATTTAGGATTATTAGAAATGGCTATTTTTCACTTACAAGATTATAAAGATGCTGTTGGAAATGGTTATATTCAACATCAAAAGTGCAATTCTTTTTTCAATAATAGTCCTCTTAATATTGTAATTGATTTTAAAGAAAGAGATTTTTCAGAATATTTAAAATTTATTTTTTGGAATGATTTGTATCAAGATATTGATATTTCTTCTTTAATCTATGAAAATAGAAATCAATATAATTATTCTTTAGTATTAGCAAGATTTTTATATCCTAATTATTATTTTGATATTTTTGATGAAGTAGTTTTTTTTCATAAAAATCAAAACTCTTTAAAAAAATATCTTACTAGGATATTAGAATTTCAAAAATACTATGAAACTATTGTAGTAGAAATTGAAAAGTATTATCCAATAAAAAAAATATCCTTTTAGATATTTTCTTCATCAATATTTCTTACTTCTTTTATTTCTGGAATTTCATTGGTAATCATTTCTTCTATTCCATCTTTTAAAGTTACATCAATCAAAGAGCAATTTTGACAAGCACCGGACAATTTTACATATACAATATTGTCTTCTAATTTGACAAATTCTAAATCTCCACCATCACTAATTAAAAATGGTCTCATTTTATCGATAATTGCTTTTACTTGTAGTTCTATTTCTTCTTTTTTCATTTTATCACCAGTACTTATTATACATTATTTTTTTCTTTTCGTAAACTTGTGGTATAATAGTTCTGAGGAGATATTATGTGTCAATATAAAAAAGGAGAAATCATCAGTGGGACAGTTACAGGTATAGAAAAATATGGGATTTTTTTATCTTTTCATCATCAGGTAACTGGATTGATTCATATTTCTGAGGTTTCTGATTCTTTTGTGAAGAATGTTGGGGACTATGCAGAATTGAATGAAACCATACAGGCAAGAGTTTTAGATTATGATCCTGTAGGAAAAAAATTAAAATTAAGTATTAAAAATATGCAATATCGAGATAGTTCTAAGTATGGTCATAAAATAGTGGAAACTAAGTCTGGTTTTTCTACGTTAAGTAAAAAGTTAGACGAATGGATTGATTTTAAGGAAAATGAATTATTAGAAAAACAGTAAAATGTGAAAAAAATGGTAAATTTAGTTGACAAATTGGTGATTAATTGGTATATTTAATACTGTCAACTGGTTTATTATGGGCGATTAGCTCAGTTGGTTAGAGCACCTGCCTTACAAGCAGGGGGTCATA
>CAMOGG010000043.1 GCA_946614095.1 uncultured Caryophanales bacterium
CTACAATACGATAAGTAGGTCTTTTCTTAGCACCCATTCTTGTTAATCTTAATTTTACTGCCATAATATCCCTCCATTTCTAAATAACATGATTATTATAATAAAAAAGAAAATACTTGTCAACATTTTTTTGTTGACAAGTATAATAAGTAAACTAACAGTTTATCGATTTCATCAATAATTAAAATCTTCCCTTAAAAAAAATCAAATAATCTTTATCCAACTGATACTACTATGATATTAATAATTCAAAAATATATTGTATATTATTTTATTTGTACTTCTACATACTATTTAATAATTACTGTTTTAAAGTTATAATATATGGACTATTGATATTACCATCACAATTATTTTCAATAATCGAAAGAAAGCACCTAAGTGCTAGATCGTATCTTCTATAAATTCTTCCTGTACTTGATTAATACCCTCTGAAATATTTTCTTGTCTTTGCTCTTCTTCTACTATATCATCCCAAGGATCTTCTTCATCATTTGCTTCTATTTTAACTTTAATATCTCCTACTAATTCAATACCAAGTTCCTTCTCTATTGTATAATGAATCGTATTCCCTTCAATACTAACATTTACACAATTTGGCTGTTTTAAACTGCGTACAATAATTTCGTCCCCTGTAATATCATCTCGATCTCTCATATGAACCACTTCATGATAAGTATTTTCCTCTTTCAACACATCAGTCTTTGTATCATTATCATAAGAATACCAAATATTAACATCATAACTTCCATCAATCACAATATCATTTCCTGACTTATTTCCTTGAAAATTATGATTAATAACCCAGCATCCTAAAATAGTAGAAGGATTATTAACATTAACTTGATTGGTCGTCGTAAAACTCTTTTTTCCTTTAGAAATAACTGCCTTAGTAACAATTTCTTTATAATTCGCCATAAACTCCTCCTAATCTAATATATGTAAAAGCATAAAAAAAAGTACTAAAAATAAAATTTAATGTTATAATGTTTATATATAATAGGAGGTATTTAATATGGCATCAGCTCTTATTCATCTAGCAATCGCTAAAAAAGTGCAAGAACAAATAAAAGTAGAAGATAAAAAAGATTATTATTTAGGTGCAATTGCTCCTGATATTTCGAAACAAATTGGTTTAGGTCATGATGAGTCTCATTTTCAATTAAATACAATAGACAACCTTCCCAATATTAATTTATTCATGAAAAGATATCCACTTTTTCAGTATAATTCGTTTGATTTAGGATACTTTACTCATTTATATACAGATAAAAAATGGAAAAAAGAGTTTATGAGTGAAATCATCAATAATAATTCAATTAAACTATTAGATGGAACAATAATTAAAACGACAAAAGAAGAAATGAAAAATATGATTTACTCAGACTATACAAATTTAAACACAAAACTAATTGATGACTATAATCTTGATTTATCATTATTTTATGAAGATTTTCAAAAGCCAAAAACAAAAATAAAAGAAATACCAATTGAAGAATTAGATATTTTAATTAACAAAATGGGAATCTTAATTGAAAATACAAAAGAAGAAAAAGCATACACATTTGAAATTGAACCTGTAGAAAAGTTTATAAATGAGACTTCGAAAGAAATATTACAACTATTAAAATAAAAGGAGAGAAAAAATGAATAAACTATATAATATTCAAGAACAAATCAAAACAAGCTTAATTCCAGAAGAATGGAATCCTGCATCAATTGGATTTCTTGTCTTTATAGCTTTTCTCCTACTATTACTGATTATGAAATCTTTAAAAAAAGATAATAAACAAGTAGAACAAATTCAAACAAAAGAAAAAAAATCGTTAAAAGAAATTCCCATCAAAAAAACAGATCAAATCGATGATCCTGCTATGATGAGATTTGATTTAGAGGCAAAAGAAATAGAAAAAAGAGAGAATAATACAACACTACAAACGTCAAACGAACAAATACCATCTACTTCTAAACCAACAAATCCCGAAGAAATAGAAGAACTCATATGAGTTCTTCCTTTTTTATTCATTAAATAATTGATAGAAATAATCATTTAAACTATCTTTCACATATTCAATTTTTTCATTTACAATTTCTAAATTTTGTAAATAAACAACATAGATAGGAAACTTCTGTAATAGTTCTTTTTTCTCTTCTAACTCTTTTTCTATTTTTTGATTATGATAATTACGAATATATTTTTTTTGTAATACCTTGATTTGTGATATCAAACTCATTAATTCTTGATTATCATTCATCTTTTTTTTAATTTGAAGACAATTTTGATATTCTTTAGAGTTCACAACACAAGAAACAACTTCATCTAAAGCTTTATAGAACTCTTCCATCTAAACTCCATGTCTTAGCTTCTATAATCTCTACAGAAACAATATCTCCTGCTTGTATTTCCTTATCAGAAGAAAAATTAATTAACTTATTTGTTTCACTATATCCATAATACATCCCCTTTTTTTCAGATATACCTTCTACCAATACTTTGACACTAGTACCAATCAATTTTTGATTATTTTCTAAAAAATAATGATTTACAATTTCATTCAATCGCTGTAATCTTTCCTCTTTTTCTTCAGTTGATATTTCATCTTTTAACTTACAAGCTGGTGTTCCTTCTCTTTGAGAAAAAATAAAAGTAAATGCATTATCAAACTTACATTCTTCTACTAAACTTAAAGTTTCTAAAAAATCTTCTTCACTCTCCCCAGGAAATCCTACAATAATATCAGTAGATAAACTAACTCCTGGAACAGTATCCTGAATCTTATGAAATAAAGTTAAATATTCTTCTCTTGTATATCTTCTTCCCATTAATTTTAAAATACGACTAGACCCACTTTGTACTGGTAAATGTACACTAGGCATAATATTAGGATACTTTCCAATCACTTCTATCATTTTATCCGTAAAATCCCAAGGATGTGATGTCATAAAGCGAATTCTTGGAATATCTTTTAAGGCAATCTCTTCTAACAAATCCCCCAAATTATAATCATCATATAAATCTTTTCCATAAGCATTAACATTTTGTCCCAATAAAGTTACTTCTTTATATCCATCATGAATTAATTCATCAATTTCTTTTAAAATATCTTCCTTCTTACGACTTCTTTCTCTACCTCTTGTATATGGAACAATACAATAGGTACAAAACTTATCACAACCATAAATAATATTAACATAGGCTTTATAAGGATTAGCTCGAACTACTGGTAATCCTTCATATAAATCTCCTTCTCTTGAATGTACTTCAATTTGCTGTTTATTCTCTTCAATTGCCTTATCCAAAATATTAGGAAGTTCATTTAAATTATGAGTACCAAACACAAAATTAACAAAAGGATAATCTTTCAAGATTTCTTCTACTACACCAACCTCTTGAGCCATACATCCACAAAGACCAATTAATAAATCTCTTTTTTCATTTTTTAAATGCTTTAATCTACCCAACATTCCAAAAGCTTTATTATGAGCATTCTCACGAATACTACAAGTATTTAATAAAACCAAATCAGCATCTAAATAAGAATCAGCTTTCATAAAACCAATGCTTTCCAATAAAGCAGAAATATTTTCACTATCATGTTCATTCATTTGACAACCATATGTTTTAATAAAGTATGTTTTTCCATGATATTTATTCTTCATTTCTGCATTCAATTGATATACAACACTTTTATATTCTCTCTTATCTCTAGTCCTAGCTTCTCTAAAATCTGGTAAATGCATAGTATCACTCCAATCCATTCCTATATATAATAACGCAAAATAAAAAATAAAACAATAAAAGAACCTAAAAGGTTCTAATAATCCATTACTAAGTGACTATTAATAATAGATTCTAATAGTCCATAATGATGATTCATAATATCTTCTTTAATCTCATCCATCTGATTTTGAATATGATTGACTAAGTCCTTCATTTTTGGTGCTAAATCTTTCTTTTCCATGTTCTCAACAATTATTTCTAAATTTGTTATTTTAGAGTATGTCCCATAAAAAGTATTTCTTATCGTAACATTTAATAAATTTTTAAAAGATGAAATATCAATATTATTAAATCTCTTATCTTCTAATATTTTAAATGCTGTGCAAATATAGTCATTATTAAGAGCTAAATCAAGTGCAGTCTCTCCCTTATGATTTTTCATATTAGGTAAGTAATTAGACTTTTGAACTAATTGATTAACTACTTTAACTGCTCCAACGGAATTATCACTAGCTAAAATATGACCAAAAGTATTTCCTTCTTCATTTTGATGATTCACATTCCAATTTCTTTTTTTCATAAAGCGAATCAACAAATCATATTGTCTAGCTTTTAATAATCTCATCAAAACATCATTTCCAACAGAATCTACAGTATTGATATTAACAATATTACGATCTAATAATTCTTCAACAAGATCATATTCTTCATGCTTCATATAGGAAAAAACCAGGGATGGTTCATCCTTACAAGCTTCATAAATATTTTTTTCATGATTCATAGTAACACCTCTTTTTTCATATGACAGTTAACTATTCTAGCAAAACAAAAAAAGAGAGTCAAACTTTAAAAAAAGACTAGTTATAAAAAATTTTTATCATCAAAAAAACACGAAAAATAAGCAAATAATAGAAAAGTCAAATATTTTTTTAATATTTTTTTTACCTAGTAATAAAGAATTCCTATAGATAATTTAGCCGTTTATAAAGACCTATAACGATTATTTATAAAAGAAAAAATTTGCTTCTCAGCAAATTTTAAACTAACGCATATGTTGAACACTACTTCTTACAATAAGATGTGCAATAGATGCTGAAAAAGCAGTAGCATATCTTTCTGTAATCATATCATCTGTTAATGGAACTTCTGGTCCATTATTTCTACTATAGAAAGAAGAAAAATCATCACATTCAAACACCAAAGGACGTCTTTTTCCTACAGCAAATCCTCTTTTAATAGATTCATCATCAAGAGAATAATGCTCACAAGAAAAATTATGAGCACAATCATCACAAATTCGATGATGTTGACTTAAAACTTTTGATACTTCTCTTTCAATTTTATAAGTATCAAAGCTTTGTGATATAACAGAATCATTAATTTTAATAGAAACAATCATTTTAAATCCCACTTTTATTTTTCTATTTCATTCTTCTAACATATTCTTTTACAGTTGGATGAACAACTGAATAAGTATTTGGCTCATATATATTATTACTAATACTATATTCTGAATTTGGATCTAATATTTCTCCTGGCTTTCTTTTACGATATGCAATACATCCAAAAATATAATCACGCTCATGAGTACGAACTGCACTATAAACCATTTCACTGAAAAATCCACGAAGATGGCCACAAGCAGTAGATGAACAAGTCGCACATAAATGTGGATGTTCTAACATGATTCCTTCCATTTTCTTTCGAATGGCTTTGGCAGAAATACCATCTTTCGTAATTATTTTACTTCCAGACTTGAACATTACTTTCATTTTTTTACTCCCCCTTAATAAACATGCCAATTATACCACATTTTACACATTTTGTCAACTATATGTTCGAACAAAATCTAAAAAAAAAGTAATTCCGAAGAATTACTTTAAGAATTATAATTGTTTTCCACAATTAGGGCAGAACTTTGCACCATTAGTTTCTTTACCACATTCAGGACAGAACTTTGCTCCACCTTCAGTAGCAGGTGCATCTCCATTAGCAGCTGGTGCTTGTTCTGGAGCAGCAGCTCCACTAGCATTATTAGCTAAGTCTTGAGCCGTAACTCCTTGGTTTTGAAATGCAGCTTGTGCAGCTCCACCAACCATTCCACCACTTGCCATATTCATCATACCAATACCCATAAATCCATTAGCAGCTCCGTTTGGATTATTAGCAGCATCTTGTACAGCTTTTCCATAAGAACCAACAAGAGTTCCTTGTTGCATAAAGCTATTAGATGATAATTCATAATTATCAATTTTTTGTTCAGATTCATCATCCAAAGTAACAGACTCAACAACAAATCCTTCTAGACTAATTCCACGATCACGAATTGGTTGATCAAATACTTTTTCATCCATTGTTTTCTTTATTTCATCTGTTGCACTTGGAAGTTCAAGCACAGGAACTTTATGATTACTATTTCCTAATTCATTTAAGACATTTTGGAATGCTCCTACAACTTCACTTCTCATTTGCTCAACAATATCATCCTTACGATATTCTTCAGCAGTACCAGCAATCTTACTCATAAATAGAGATGGATCACTAATTGTAAATGTATATTTACCAAAACATTTTACTTCTACACGAAGTGGTGTCATCGTTCCTGTCATTTGATTTGGAATTGGATGAGACCAATCTTGGAATGGAACTGGTGCAGGTGTACCAAATTTATTATCAATAATCTCTTTTGCATTAATAAAGAATACAGCTTGTTCTTTACTAACTCCACCACCATATGTGAAACGATTCCACATTTCTTTAAATACATCTCCAAATTGTCCAGCAAAGAAAGTTGGAGAAGATGATTGATCAAAAGTATAAATTCCATCTTCTGCAGTTGCATCTAAAATTTTACCACTATCAAAAATAACAGCTATTTGTCCAGGTGCAACTTGAATAGCACTATCCTTAGAAATAATGCCATTTTTAGTAGTAACCTTTTTCATTAAAATATCATTACCTAAATCTTCACATCTAATGTAATCCTTCCATTGATCATGTAGAGTGCTTCCAGCAGCCTCTACAGCAGCTTTAATTAAACCCATAATAATCTCCTATCTATAAATTTATTTACCTATATTATACAATATGTAATTAGAAAAAGCAAAAGAATTTTAATCACCATTTTACCACATTAAGAAGTAGATGTATCAACATATTGATCATGCTCTGTTTTAACAATTAAAGTTGTCATATCTAATCTCTTATCTAATATATCTCCATGCTTTTTTTGAATCTTCTTTTTCATAATAGATATTAACAAAAAAACAATCATAAAAGTTAAAGATAAAGATAAAATAATAATTTCTAACCAAGGCACTGCAACAACAAAATCACCATTTGATCCAATCTTATATTCTTTCTTTTCTCCCTGACTTCTATCATAAAAACCATTCAAAATAGTATAATAATCATCTACTGCTTGATAATAATTTTTAACACTAATATTTTTATAAACATATCCTAACGTTTGCTTAATGATACTATCCGTATAAATAGTAGAAGCCTTTCCACCATTTCCCATAAAAATACGTGGCTCTGCTTCATCCATATAAATAACAAAAATAACTCCATTATCTTTAAAATCATTATAATCATAAAAATGATAAGCATAATCACTCAAAGAAAAACCATTCAAATCATTTGTCGTAACAAAAGCTGTATCCATCTCCGAATTATTCATAAAATCATTAATTTTATTCAACAATTTTTTCTCTTGGTTATCTGATAACAACTCAGCAAAATCATATATTTTTTCATCGCTAGATACAGCCGGAGTATTCAAAATATCATTAATATTATTACCAGCTACTACATCATTTGGTATTAATAATTTTTCTCTTGTTCTTTGATAAGTATTAGTACTAGCAAAACAACACTTTGGAAGAATTAAAAAAGAAAAAAATGCAACAATAAATAAACGTATATATTTCATACAAACCTCCTATTATAAATACATTACAATCAAGTATGATATTAAAGAAATAATAATAACCAAAAATAAACTAAAGATAGCAATCTCTATCTTACCAAAACAAATTTGTGCATAATCTCTTCCATTTTCTCCATTCATAAGATAATAGTAGTCATGACCACGATAAGATATAGTTAATAAATAAACTGGGCATAAAACTTTCTTAATACTATTAGAATGAATCTGCAAATCGTTCTGCTGTACTTTCTTTAATTGATGCTTAATTCCTTTTCGAATAGTACTTAAACAATGCTTATTAACTTTTTCTCGAATCATAGCCGCAACATCAACATTCTCAATATCAGACTGAACAACAGAAACATCTTTTATTAAGGAATCATCATACTCCTGTAAAATAGGATTTTTTACTTCACAAACAAGTTCAAATAATTCCTCTGGTAGTTTGGAATAAGTACTTACAAAAAAAGGAAAATAATCAAAATTCGTACTTAACAAAACATCATAACGCTTCGTTTCAAATACTTTTTCTCCATTTTTCTTTACTTTAGACTTATCTCCGGCAAAAAAAGAAACATTTCCATCAACATGAACTTCTAAAAAATAACTAGGTAAATAAATTTTCTTAATATTCATAATAGTGCTTTTCTTTTTAAAAAACATAGGCACAAAAGGATTCCAAAAAACAGCCTTTTTATAATTAAAAATAGCTTCTTTTTGGCTTTTAATAAAAGGAATAATATATAGTCTTTCATCACTGACAGTAATCTGCTCCTCTACTAAAGAATCATGATTACATAATAAACATTTTTTTTCTCCCCCTTTGTTTTGAAAAACAGTACCACATTTTTCACATCGAAAAACAGATATAGTGGACTCACTATTAGTATTGAAATCTAAATTACTAGGCAAAGACTGAAGTTCAGAATTATAACCACTCATATATAACATACCACCTTACTATCTTATTATAACAAAAGAATCAATATCTCACAATATCATTACAAACAAATACTTTTCCAAATAATTCCTTTACTGCACTTCCACAATAACTACATTTTTTCTCTCCCAAAGAAGTAATTGGACTACCACAATTTGGACAATGAATTCCTAAAACATTTTGAGAAGTATTAACTTTACTTTCATCAAATACATAAATATATTCTACTTTAGCTCGATCTTGTACTTTCTTATCCTTTCCATCTACAACCAAATAATATTGAAAAGCAGAAACAAATACTAAAGTAACAATCCCCCCTTCTTTTTTATAATCGGAAACTACAGTATTATGAAAAGAAATCTCATTAAAATGAACATCTTTATCCTTATAATCTCTTATCATATCTTCCACAAAGCTCTTTAATTTACCCTTTAACCCAGTAGAATTCTTATCTTCTATAGCATTAAAACAATCTACAATAACCTTCTCAGAATCTCTTTTCAATTGATTAATATTCAGATCAGGAAAATCCTTCTTAATTTGACGTAAAATGATTCTTTCTATACCAGAAATAGACTTAGGAGTATTTTCATCTTCTAATCTCGCTTGTTCAATAATATCTTTCAAATTCATTCCAGAAAAGCCAGTCTTATTTAAAAGCATACGAATCTTTATTTTGATAAAAATATAACAACCTACAACAAATACTATAAAAATACAAACTCCAATTAAAAAATACATATCATTTCCTCCTAATTATATTTTATCATAAGAATTGCATTTCGAACATCATAAAGAAAAGAAAGAACTTTACTCTCTTCCTTTATTCTTTTCATATTTCATAAAGCTTAGTGTCAATACCACTAACAGCAATGTTTAAAAAACAAACAAAACATTTCTTCCAGTTTTTGAATTCATAATTGGACTCTTTATTTTATTAATGATATTAGCTCCATAAATAATATCTTTTCCAGTTGGAGATATAATAATAAGTCCTCCTTTAAAGTCTTGCTTAAACTCTACTCCAGGAACATCCTCAATACTTAACATACTAACAAAATCAAAATATCGGTCATCACCCTCAACAGCTCGATAAGTACCATAAGGAATGTCCTCAAATTCAAGTACACCTAAAGTAGAAAGTTTAGAAAATGTAGATGAAATAATATTATTTTGAAAGAATATAAAATAAGAAAAAATCACAACAAAAACAAGTAATCCTGATAATATTACTTTTTCTAATTGTTTGCTGATTCGATTTTTTTTGAATCTAATCTTATTCATACAATCACCATTATTATGAAATAATTATATCAA
>CAMOGG010000044.1 GCA_946614095.1 uncultured Caryophanales bacterium
TCAATTGCTGTATTATCTGCTTGGACATAAGTAACATTAAATTTAAAGACTATAGTATCTGCTGTTGTTGGTAGTTGGTTAGCTTCTATATCTTTTTTGAATTCTACTCTAACCTTTATCTTTTCTGTTGTATTTGCAGCTAATTTTTGTTTTGGTGCTAGAGCTATTCCATCACTATAAGTTACTGTATAGTTTAGGTATGTTGGTAGAGTTTTTTCTGTTGTTCCATTAGATTCATATGTTTTATTGGAGAAAGATTCGATCATCGCATCAATACTTCCTTCATTTACCGCATCTACGGTAAACTCATAGTAGTCTCCTGGAGTAGATAGTGTAATAGAATACTCTACTTCTGTATTTCCTGTTTTAATAGTTGCAGGTGTAGTTACTTGTGTACCTGTAACACTACCATTTGTTACACTTAAATTACTCCAATGAATATTCCAAGTATTACTACTTAAACCACTTGTTCCACTAATATTAAGATTACTAGATAATAAAGAATATCCTATACTTATTCCAAATAATAATAAAACTAATATAATGATAGTATTCTTCTTTTTACTTCTTCTCATATTGTTTTCTCCTAATAATTTTCTATATTACTATAATTTAGACCTTTTATACCATCTTTTCCCCGTGTCTACACTTCGCAATGCTCGTTCGACACAAGCTCGGGCTGAGCCCTCGACGCACATCATTTTTTATCAAAAATGATGGATGTAGAGATTTTGAGATGGCTGGGGACAGGCCACTACTACCAATAACAGCCAGAGGACCCACCATCGCTGTTCACGAAGCAGTAAGAACTGCCGTAGTCACCCGCGTTCACGCCACCATTCGCGTGCGCAATAGCGTCCAGACCGGAAACGCTACAGCTGAAGTAGGAAGAGAGACCTGTACCTGATTCACTACAACGAGATGAATTGGTTGCATATCCAAAAGCAGTCTTTATTGCTTCTTTATTTGCTTCATAATATGGACTAATATAATCTGTTCCAACTATATAAGAACCATTTTCATATGTTTTTTCTCCTCTTAAGGTATAGGTTCCTGCGACCATTCCTGTGTTTGCTGCTGCCATCTCTGGTGTTACTACAAATTCTACATAACTTTCTGTGACAACATCATTTTCTATTTTATGTTTTAAGTAGAATGGTAAATTTTTGCTTGATGCAGTAGCGATTGCGGTTAATGCTTCACTTGGTGTCTGATACTGAGTAATACTTGTTGGGAAAGCCTGATTTAACCATACTGAATTATATTTTGGTGTTGTTGTACTTGAATTGAATCTATTTACTGTATAAACAATTCTTGGATGATTTACTGTTTCTGCAGTATTATCTGCTTGGACATATGTAACATTAAATTTAAATACTATGGTATCTGCTGTTGTTGGTAGTTGGTTAGCTTCTATATCTCTTTTGAATTCTACTCTAACCTTTATCTTTTCTGTTGTATTTGCAGCTAGTTTTTGTTTTGGTGCTAGAGCTATTCCATCACTATAAGTTACTGAATAGTTTAGGTATGTTGGTAGTGCTTTTTCTGTAGTACCATTGGACTCATATGTCTTATTAGAAAATGACTCGATCATCGCATCGATGGAACCTTCATTTACTGCATCTACTGTAAACTCATAGAAGTCTCCTGGAGTAGATAATGTTATAGAATACTCTACTTCTGTATTTCCTGTTTTAATTGTTGCGGGAGTTGTTACCTGTGTACCTGTAACACTACCATTTGTAACAGATAAATTACTCCAATGAATATTCCAAGTATTACTACTTAAACCACTTGTTCCACTAATATTAAGATTACTAGATAATAAAGAATATCCTATACTTATTCCAAATAATAATAAAACTAATATAATGATAGTATTCTTCTTTTTACTTCTTCTCATATTGTTTTCTCCTAATAATTTTCTATATTACTATAATTTAGACCTTTTATACCATCTTTTCCCCGTGTCTACACTTCGCAATGCTCGTTCGACACAAGCTCGGGCTGAGCCCTCGACGCACATCATTTTTTATCAAAAATGATGGATGTAGAGATTTTGAGATAGCTGGGGACAGGCCACTACTACCAACGACAGTCAGAGTAACCACCGCCGTCCACGTTGCAGTTAGAACTGTCGTAGTCATCCGCGGACACGGTACCATACGCGTACGCATTAGCGCGCAGACCGGAAACGCGACAGTAGAAGTAGGAAGAGCGACCTGTACCATATTCTCTACAGCGAGATGGATTTGTTGAATAGCCAAATGCTGTTTTTATTGCTTCTTTATTTGCTTCATAATATGGACTAATATAATCTGTTCCAACTATATAAGAACCGTTTTCATATGTTTTCTCTCCTCTTAAGGTATAGGTTCCTGCAACCATTCCTGTGTTTGCTGCCGCCATCTCTGGTGTTACTACAAACTCTACATAACTTTCTGTTACGATATCGTTTTCTACTTTATGTTTTAAATAGAATGGTAAGTTTTTGCTTGATGCTGTAGCGATTGCGGTTAATGCTTCACTTGGTGTTTGATATTGAGTGATACCTGATGAAATTGCTTGATTTAAATATACGCTTCCATTATTATTATGATTTACTGTATAAACAATTCTTGGATGATTTACTGTTTGAGATGTATTATCTGCTTGAGCATATGTAACATTAAATTTAAATACTATGGTATCTGCTGTTGTTGGTAGTTGGTTAGCTTCTATATCTCTTTTGAATTCTACTCTAACTTTTATTTTTTCTGTTGTATTTGCAGCTAATTTTTGTTTTGGTGCTAGAGCTATTCCATCACTATAAGTTACTGTATAGTTTAGGTATGTTGGTAGAGTTTTTTCTGTAGTACCATTAGATTCATATGTTTTATTGGAGAAGGATTCGATCATCGCATCAATACTTCCTTCATTTACCGCATCTACTGTAAACTCATAGAAGTCTCCTGGAGTAGATAATGTTATAGAATATTCTACTTCTGTATTTCCTGTTTTAATGGTTGCGGGAGTTGTTACCTGTGTACCTGTAACACTACCATTAGTTACAGCTAAATTACTCCAATGAATATTCCAAGTATTATTACTTAATCCTGTTGTACCACTAATATTTAAGTTACTGGATAATAAAGAATATCCTAAACTGATTCCTAATAATAGTAATACTAATAGAATTATACTATTTTTCTTTTTATTACTTCTCATATATTTTCCTCCTTTAAATTCATATGATTTATGATTCTTCTTATGGTGGAGCACGTCTGGATAAAACTAGTTGTTGTTTGTTTTTGATTATCTTTGTTATATATCATTGTCAATACCTTCATTTTATTTTATATTTTTATTTTAACATAGGATTTGGCTGTTTACAATTATGTTATTAACAAAAAAAAACTTAGATTGAGTCTAAGTTTGCTAATACTTTACATCTATTAGATATAGTCCTTGTGGAGGGGCTGTTTTACCTGATTTAGTTCTGTCTTTGCTTTCTAGAATTCTTTCCACATCTTTTGGAAATAGTTTGTTTTCTCCTACACGAATGAGTATTCCTACCATGTTTCTTACTTGATATCTTAAGAATCCATCTCCTTTAAAGGTTATTTTGATTAGATTATTATCTTCTTTTATATTTACATCTGTAATTGTTCTCGTGCAGTTTTCTTTTTCTTTATTGTCTGTAACAAAGGCTCTAAAATCATGTGTACCTTTAAATACTTGGATTGCTTCTTTCATACTATTTGTATCTAATTGATAGTTATATTGGAAGATATATTTTCTTTGTATGGGGTTATATTCTCCTGTATTGATTATGTACTTGTATTCTTTTTCTTTTACATTGTATCTGGCATGAAAATCTTTATCCACAATTTCTGTGGATATTACATGAATATCTTCTGGAAGATTACTGTTTAATGCTCTTTTTAGTTTCTTTTCTGTGATATTAACATCAATATCGGCATGTCCATATTGGCATAGAGCATGAACTCCTTTATCAGTTCTTCCCGTTGCGATAATTGGAGTTGTTTTATTATTATTTACTATTTTTAGAGCTTCTTCCATTTTTTCTTGAATGGTTTCTAATCCTTTTTGCGTTTGAAATCCATTGTAGGAAGATCCATCATAGGAAAATTTTATTAGGAATCTCATAATATTCCTCCTCATACATGTTTATAAATATCTTTGATAATATCTCTAATATCTTTATGATATTCTAGTTTTATATTTTTTTTCTTTTTCGCTAGATATGTTATTTCTATCATATCTGGTATTTTTATTCTGTGTTTTTTTAAGAATGAAATATTTTCAAATACTTCTTGAGTGTTTCCTGTTTTTATTATTTGATCGTTTTTATAGATTACTATTTGATTAGTATATTGATAGAGAATGTTTGTATCATCACTGATAAAAATAATTGTTTTTTGATATTGATCTTTCATTTTCTGAAGTAGATTATATACTCTTTTTTTGGTTTTTTTATCTAAATCTTTCAATGCATCTTCCATAATAATGATATCTGGATTGGTAATTAAGCAAATTGCGAGTTGAATCATTTTTCTTTCTGATGTGGATAGTAGATGGATATTTTGATTTAATAAAGATGTTCTTAAACCTACTATTTTTAGGGAATCTATTATCTTTTTTTCTAAGTTTTTGATAATTAGATTTCTTTTTCTGATTTCATTTTCCATCCTACTATATACTGTTGGATGATTCATGGTTGATTCTAAATGTTTTTTGATACAATATATATTTTTTTCTTTAAAACTATTTATTAATTCTTTTGTACTTTTTCCTATTATTCCATAGATTGTACTATCTTTCCATATTGGGGATTGGATTACTTCTTCCATAACTCTTCTACCATCCTGTCTTTTTCTAATATTACTTCTTTTAATAAATCATAATCCATTAGTTTTACGGATAAATCTACCATGAATGGTAAATCTAGTCCTATTTTATTGATAATATTATCTTTTTTTAATACTTCTAATGGGTTTCCTTCTAGGGCTAGTTCTCCATGATTCATAATATATAAATAATCACTTTCTATACTTTCTTCTAAATCAATGCAGGTCATTATAATCGTCATAGAGTGTTTTACTTGATATTCTTTTAGATTATTTATTATAGTCTTATAATCTTGTTTATTTAGATAACTACTGATATTATCAAGTATTAAGATTTTAGGATTATGAGATAATGCTAATATTAGTTGAAGGTAAATGATTTCATTATCTGATAGTGTATTTGTTTTTTTTGAAAGTAGTTTTTTTAGTTTGAATTCTTCTAGAATTATATTTATTTCTTCTAAGTTATTTGTTTGTAGTTTTATTTCTTCTTCTACTGTTTCTTCTAGGAATAATAGTTCTGTTGGAATGATTGTTTGGACTATATTTAAGTATTCATCTAATTTATAGTTTTCTATATTTTGATTATTTATCATAATAGTGCCAGAATAGTCTTTTATTTCTCTATTTAAAATTCTAATTAATGTTGTTTTTCCACAATTATTTGGACCTGATATCATTACAAAATCATTTTGAATGGTACATGTAATATTCTTTAGTATTTGTCCATATTGAATATTTTCTAGTTGAATGATATTTGACATATGATTCCCTCCAATAATTGTTTTTAAAAGCCAGTTTTTTTACTGGCCTTTTTTTCTTTTTTGTATATTATAAGTTACTTTTAGTAAGTATTTATCTGATGCGAAACGACTGAAGAATTTTGCTAGTTTCATTTTGATTCCTGGTATGATTAGCATTTTTCCTTTAAACATCTGATCTATTGCATATCTTGCGACATAGGAACTTGTTAGGGGTTTTACAGCAAATTCTACTCCAGCGACATTATTAAAGTTTGTTTCTACTGGACCTGGACATAATACGGATACATGTACTTTTGTCTTTTTCTTTTTTTCTTCATAGTATAGTGCTTCTGTTAGTTGATAGACATATGCTTTTGTAGCATAATATGTACTCATTAATGGACCTGGTTGGAAAGCAGCAGATGATGCGACATTTAGAATGTAAGTATCTGTACTTTTATTTTCCATTTCTTTGGCAAAATATTTTGTTAGAATATGAAGTGCTTTTATATTCGTATTGATTAGTTCTAGATCTTTATTTAAATCAGTATCTGTTAGTGGTCCAAAGTCCCCTAAACCAGCATTATTAATTAAGATATCGATGTTTTCTTTTTTAGCAAGAACATATAGTTCTTTTACTCGTTGTTCATTTGATAAGTCTGCAACAATAATTGTTACTTTGGTAGGTAATTGTTCTTGAATTTCTTCTAGTTTTTCCTTATTTCTAGCTACTAAAATTAGTTCATATTTTTTTGTTGCGAGATACCTCGCCATATCCAGTCCTATTCCAGAAGATGCCCCTGTTATTAGTGCTTTCATAAAATCACCCATTTCTATTTCTATTATAACAAATAACTATTTCTTTTTCTACACAAAAAAAACAAGTATTTGTGATACTTGTTCTATTTACTTGATTTCTTTTCTTTTTTTGGTTTTTCTTTCTCTTCTGGCTTAGATTCTTCTACTAATCTAATAATTGCCATTAAAGAATTATCTCCACGTCTTTCTGATAATTTAAGAATTTGAGTATAACCACCATTACGATTTTCATAGCGTTTTGCTAAATCGTTAAATACTTTATCAATAACTTTTTTATCATTGTGTAAAAAAGCTAATGCTTTACGGCGAGATACTAAATCACCTTTTTTACCATAAGTAATCATTTTATCAACAAATTTACGAACTTCTTTTGCTCTTGTTTCTGTTGTAGTAATACTTTCATTCATAATTACTTGTTTGGTTAGTGTAGCAAGCATACTTCTTCTATGTTTATTATCTCTACCTAACTTTCTATATGCCATATTCTTTCCTCCTTCTATTAATCATCGTCACGTAAAACTAGTCCCATATCTCTAATTTTATCTAAAACTTCTTTTAGAGATTTTTTACCTAAATTACGGATTTTCATCATATCTGATTCACTCTTATTAACAAGATCTTGTAATGTATGGATTCCTGCTCTCTTTAAGCAGTTGTATGCTCTAACAGAGAAATCTAAGTCTTCAATAGATGTTTCTAAAGCTTTTACTTTTGGATCTTCTGTTTTTTCTATCATCATACCACTAACATCAGCAATAGCAGATAAATCTGTAACGATTTCTAAGTGTTCCATTAAAATACGAGCCGCTAATGCAATTGCTTCTTCTGGCTTCATGGAACCATTTGTCCAAACATCTAAGATTAATTTATCATAACTTTCATCTTGTCCAACACGAGCACTTCCTACTTCGTAAGAAACTCTTTCGATAGGAGAATATAAGGAGTCAATAGCAATTTCTCCAACTTTTTTAATATCATGTATTTTCTTATTGTCTTCGCTTCTGACATATCCTCTACCATTTGTAACTTTCATTTCCATATTAAAGGTTGCACCTTTTGATAAATTACAAATTACTTTGTCCGTGTTAATTATTTCAATATCTGAATCATGTTCTATATCAGCAGCTGTTACTGCTCCTTCTTTTGTTGCATTAATACGTACAACTTTTTCTTCATTTGAATGATTTTTAATTACAATTCCTTTTAAATTTAGAATTATTGTTGTTACATCTTCATATACTCCATCAATTGTTTGAAACTCATGAAGTACTCCATCTATTTTAATACTACTAATTGCACTTCCTGGAAGTGATGATAACATTACTCTTCTTAATGCATTTCCAATTGTAGTACCGAATCCTCTTTCTAATGGTTCTAATTCAAATCTTCCATAAAAATTATTTTCTATTGAATCTGTTATTTTATAAATTGGTTTTTCAAATTGTAACATGAAACTAACCTCCCTTTACTTTTTCACGAACTATTTATTTAAATCATCCACTAAATAGTGGATAGCTGTACCACTATTATCCTCTTGGACGCTTTGGTGGACGACATCCATTATGTGGAATTGGAGTAACATCAGCGATTGCTGTTACTTCTAGTCCTGCAGTTTGTAGTGAACGAATTGCAGTTTCACGTCCTGGACCTAAACCTTTTACACGTACTTCAACTTTGCGCATTCCCATATCGAATGCAGCTTTTCCAGCAGCTTCTGCAGCCATTCCGGCAGCGAATGGAGTTGATTTTTTACTTCCTTTAAAACCGATAGCACCAGATGATGCCCAGCTTATTACATTACCATCTTTATCTGTGATAGTTGTAATTGTATTATTAAATGTTGAATGAATATGTGCTATTCCTTCAGGAACATTCTTTTTAACTTTTTTCTTTCTTGTTTTATAAGCCATAAGTCTTACCTCCTTTTTTATTTATTTAACTAAACTTTCTTCTTGTTTGCTACAACTTTTCCTTTACCCTTACGAGTACGAGCATTACGATTAGTTCTTTGTCCTCTTACAGGTAATCCTTTTTTATGACGACTTCCTTCGTATGAATTAATTTCCATTTTTGTTTTAATATTCATACTAACTTCACGACGTAAGTCACCTTCTGTTAAATGCTTATTAATTTCATCACGAATTTTAACTAAGTCTTCTTGTGATAAATCTTTTGTTTTTGTTGTTGGATCAATTCCAACAGTCTCTAATATTTGGTTTGCTAGACTTCTTCCAATTCCATAAATATAAGTTAGAGAAATACAGATATGTTTATCATTTGGAATGTCTACACCTTTAATACGTGCCATCTAATACACCTCCTAAACTATCCTTGAACTTGTTTGTGCTTTGGATTTTCACAAATAATTCTTATTTTTCCTTTACGTTTTACCACTTTGCATTTTTCACAAATTGGTTTAACAGATGCTTTTACTTTCATTTTATTACCTCCTATTATTTACGATAGGTTATACGCCCACGTGTTAAGTCATAAGGCGATAGTTCTATCATTACGGTATCTCCTGCTAAGATACGAATATAATTCATTCGTATTTTACCAGAAACGTGAGCTTCCACAATGTGTCCATTTTCTAATTGAACTTTGAATTTTCCACCAGGGATTATTTCAAGAACTTTGCCTTCTATTTCAATTGTATCTTCCTTAGCCATCTCTTCACTCTCCTGTCGAAGATTTTTATTCCATTATCTGGATTGTATCCTTCAAAGAAGGCTTAATACCTTCTTTTATGACACTTTTTTTGATACACCTATTCATTGATAATTTTATCAATGGTTTCAAATATATTTTCAACCGAATCGTTTCCATTTACTTCTTTTAAAACTCCTTGTTGACGATAGTGATCAATAATTGGTTCTGTCTTTTCTAGATACATATCATATCTAGTACTGAAAGACTCTAAATTATCATCACTTCTTTGATATAATTTACCACCACAATTGTCACATACAGATTCTACTTTTGGAGAATTGTTTTCATCATTAATATTGTAAATTGTATTACAATCCTCACAGATTCTTCTACCTGTAATTCTTTTTTCTAGTGTTTTTCTATCAATGTTAATTAAGATTACGTTTCCTACTTCATAATTTAGTTTTTTAAGAATCTTGTCATATTCCATGGCTTGTTCTATATTACGTGGAAATCCATCAATAATATAACCATTTTTGCAATCATCTTTTTTTAATCTATCTTCAATTAATTGGTAGGTTATTTCATCTTTTACTAATTTACCACTTGCTAGGGTTTCTTTTACATATTGTCCTATCTCACTATCTTCTTTTGATATTTCTCTTAAAATATCTCCTGTTGATATATG
>CAMOGG010000045.1 GCA_946614095.1 uncultured Caryophanales bacterium
AAGAAGAAAAGCAAGAAGAAATACAACAAGAGGAATCATTAAATCAAGACCAAATCAAAGAAATTGAACAAAGAAAAGAAGAACCAATTGATAAACTTCCAGAAAAAGATAATGATTTTTATACAAGAAGTATGGATTTATCTGATAAAGATTTTGACTTTGGAGATGGCAAAGAAAAGTCAATTCCAATGATTGTAAAAATAATCATTTTCTTATTAATACTTGCTACTATTGCAATAGCAGGATATTTCATATATCAAAGAATTCAATAAAAGGAAAAGTTCCTATTCAACTTTTTCTTTTTTTTTGATATGATAATCTTATGGTGGTGAAAATAGAACATGAAAGCAACTTTCATTGTAAATGATTACGTATTAATATGGAACTTATTATTTCAAGCATCCATTTCAGAGACAATCTATAAATTAAAACAAAAACTATGGGAAACTTATAAAGTAGAGTATAATGCTATTTTTAAAGATAAAGAATCCATTTTGAAAGACTATAAAAACTTTATACCCAATGATGATACAATCTATAATATCGTTTTAGAAAAAAAAGACTATGAAAAAATAAAAAAACAAACAGAAAAATATCGGATAGAAATCATGAGAGTATGGGATAAAAATATGAAAGAAACAGAATATTTATATAAAGATATGATTCGACTAAAAATAAAAGATTATACATTCTTTGTAGTCAATAAAGAGTTAAATATTATTGATATTCCTTATAAAAACTGCTTAATAATAGGAAAAGATATTGATAAAAAAGAACCATTAAAAATCATATTAAATATGAATATGAAAATCATCAATAATAGTGTAAAAAAATATTCAGACAAAGAAGAAAAACTTAAAAAAGCAATCCTAGAACTAGCTGTATATAATGAGTATGCCACTAGAATAACAGGTAGAAGCTGCTATCAAAGTGGAAGCCCATCACTATTATCTTTAAAAAGATGGTTATATCCATACTGGTTAATGTACTTAGGAATACCAAAAGAAGAATTCTCAACATATATGATGAGAGATAAAATTGTTTTTGATGAGCGTAAATATGCTTATGAAAAAGAACTAAAGAAAATGAATATAGAACAGTTTATAGATTTTTGTATACGAAATCAAAGATATATTGTGAGAGAAGGAAAATAAAAAAAACATCGTAAGGGGGATTATCATGGAAGAAAAGATAAAAATATTATTAGATAAAATTAACATGAAAGAGAATTCGCAAGAATTCTTTTCTGACGCAAAACTTTCTAAAATAAAAGTAACCAAAAGACTAGATAATTGGAAAATCTATATTGAAAAAGAAACCTTACTTCCAATAGAAATATTAGAAGAGCTAGAAGAGAAAAAATATGAATTAGATGAACATGCAAAAAAAATAGAATTTATCTTTCAAATCAATCACCCAGATAATGATATTTACTTAAGTTATTATCCTTTATTATTAAAACAATTAAAAAAAGATTTAAGAGTATTAGAAATCTATGAAGATTGTTTAAAAATAGAAGATGATTTCTTAGTTCTTGTAACATCAAATGAAACAGAACAAGAAAGATTAGAGAAGTGTCATGAAAAAATAGAAAAATTTTATAAGAACTTAGGATATCCTTTTAATATCGATATATTACTTCGTCATGAAGAAAATGTATTAGCAGAGATTCAAAATGAATTAGAAAATATGGAAATGCCAGTAGTAACATCAAAAGTCAAAGAAGAAAAAATAGATTCCCCAACAGAAAAGAAAAAATACCGAAGAGAAGCAAAAGACCCCAACAGCATCATTGGAAGAGGAATTAAAGAATCTCCAATAAAAATAAAAACATTATTAGGAGAAGATAATAATGCTGTGATAGAAGGAAAGGTCTTTGGAGTAGAATTATTTGAATCTAGTAAAACAGACTTTAAAATCATTACATTAAAAATAACAGATTTTTCAGATAGCATATATTGTAAAGTATTTGTAAGAGAAGAAGAAGAATATACTAGATTATGTAAAGAATTAAAAGCAGGTAATTGGTACAAAATAAGAGGATATACAAAAAATGATCAATTTGCGAAAGAATTAGTTTTAAATGCAAGAGATATTATTAAAATAGAAAAACAAGAAGAAACCATTAAAGATAATGCCGAAGTAAAAAGAGTAGAATTACATGCTCATAGTAAAATGAGTCAAATGGATGGAGTAGCAGATGAGACTGATTTAGTAAAAACTGCTATGAATTTTGGAATGAAGGCAGTAGCAATAACAGATCATAATGGAGTTCAAGGATTTCCTCATGTCTTTAATATGGTAACAAAATATAATAAAAATAGAGAAGAAGGAACGGAACCATTTAAAGCTATTTACGGAGCAGAACTAACCATGATAGATGACTCTGTAAATATAGTATTACGTCCTAATGATAAAAATATGTTAGAACAGACATATGTTGTATTTGACTTTGAAACAACAGGATTTAATGCAGGTGGAGTAGACTCAATTATTGAAATTGGTGCTGTTAAAATAAAAGATGGAATAATACTAGAACGGTATGATGAACTAATAAATCCAAATAGACCTCTACCTTCTAAAATTGTAGAATTAACGAATATTACCGATACTATGTTAGAAGGAAAAGATAATGAAGAGACAGCTGTCAAAAGATTTATTGAATGGTTTGGTGATTGTCCAATGGTTGCTCATAATGCCAAATTTGATGTCTCATTTCTTGAGATGGCTTATAAAAAATATAATTTAGGAACATTCAAAAATCCAGTAATCGATACATTAGAATTATCCAGAACTCTAGATAATACATATGCAAGACACTCTTTATCTGCATTAGTAAAAAGATATGAAGTTCCATGGGATGAATCAGCTCATCATAGAGGAGATTATGATGCTGAAGGAACAGCTTTAGTTTTTCATAAAATGTTAAAGAAATTATCCAATCGTAATATTGAAAACATGAACGAATTAGATAAACTAGTAAGCAAGGATGAAATACATAAATATGGTCGTGCTCATCATGTTAACCTTTTAGTAAAAAATAAAACAGGTCTAAAAAATTTATTTAAGCTTGTATCTTTAGCAAATACAACATATTTATATAAAACACCAAGAATATTAAGAAGTGAAATTGAACGTCATAGAGAAGGATTATTAGTAGGTAGTGGTTGCTACGAAAGTGAAGTATTTACGGAAGCAAAATCAAAAAGTGAAGATGAATTATCAAATATTATAAGATTCTATGATTATGTAGAAGTACAACCAATTGAATGTTATGATCATTTAATTCAAACAGGAGACTTTGGAACAAAAGTAGAAGTAGCTGCTAATATTGAAAAAATTGTAAGAGTAACTGAAGAAGCTGGAAAAATTATGGTTGCAACAGGAGATGTTCATCATATTAAAAGAGAAGATAAAATCTATCGAGAAATTATAGTTAATCAAAAAGTACCAGGTGGAGGAAGACATCCTCTTGCTCGTGGAAATATCAAAGAAATACCATCCAACCACTTTAGAACAACAGATGAAATGTTAAAAGATTTTGACTTTTTAGGAGCAGATGAAGCCTATAAAATTGTAGTAGAAAATACTAATAAAATAGCAGATATGTGTGATATTGTAGAAGTCATTATTGATACTGGAGGAATACCATTCTCTCCAAGAGTAAAAAGTGATGACGGAGAAACATACCTAGATTGCCCAGTAGTAGTAACAGACTTAGTTTATACAAAAGCAGCAGACTGGTATGGAGATCCACTTCCATATTCTATTGAAGAGAGAATCGCAACAGAATTATATGGAGATATTGTCTTTAGAATTATTAAAGAAGAGTTAGAAAAAGAAAACTTATCAGAAGAAGAAATGAATCAGAAGTCTCATAAAGAACTTCATGATTTACTACTACAAGGAAAAGACAAAGTATTCTCTTTTGTAGGAGAATATTTAAAAAGAACAAGCGAAGAAGATTTCGATGAGGAGTCTCTAGAAAAAGCAATCAAGAAAGCTCTAGGAGGAGTTATTGGAGGAGGATTTGATCCAATTTACTTAATTTCACAAAGACTAGTAAAGCATTCGAATGATGAAGGATATTTAGTAGGATCCCGTGGTTCCGTTGGATCAAGTTTCGTCGCAACCATGATGGGAATAACAGAAGTAAATCCATTAGCGGCTCACTATCGATGTGAAAAATGTAAACTAAGTATCTTTGAAGATGAAGAAGGTAAGCCATTCGGAGCAGATTATTCATCAGGATTTGATTTACCAGATAAAGAATGTCCCACTTGTCACATTCCAATGATAAAAGATGGACAAGATATGCCATTCGCAACTTTCTTAGGGTTTAACGCCGATAAAGTTCCAGATATTGATTTGAACTTCTCAGACCTAAATCAGGCAAGTGCTCATGCGTATACGAAGGTATTATTTGGAGAGGATAATGTCTATCGTGCGGGGACCATTGGTACTGTAGCAGACAAAACTGCTTTTGGATTTGTAAAAGGTTACTGTGAAGAGAAGGGCTTAGGATATATGAGAACTGCAGAAGTTGAACGCCTTGCAATGGGATGTACTGGAGTAAAAAGAACAACTGGACAGCATCCAGGAGGAATTGTTGTTATACCAGACTATATGGAAGTATCAGACTTTACTCCATTCCAATATCCAGCAGAAGATGCAACAGCAGAATGGAGAACAACCCACTTTGATTACCATTCAATTGACCAATGTTTATTAAAACTAGATATTCTAGGTCATAGTGACCCAACACAATTGCGCTTAATTCAAAATCAATCGAAAACAGATATCTTAAAAGTACCATTAGATGATAAAGAAACGATGAGCATCTTCACTTCAACCGATGCACTAGGAGTAACGAAAGAACAAATTATGTGTAATACAGGAACTCTAGGTATCCCAGAGTTTGGAACTCCATTTACCATTAAACTAGTAGAAGACACAAAACCAACCACTTTTGGTGAATTAATTAAAATATCAGGACTTTCTCATGGTACTGATGTATGGCTTGGAAATGCCCAAGAATTAATAGCAAATAACATTGTTCCATTTAAAGAAACAATAGGATGTCGTGATGATATCATGGTTTATTTAATGTATCATGGTGTAAAACCAATTAAAGCTTTTAAGATTATGGAATTTGTAAGAAAAGGAAGAGCATCCAAAGAACCAGATGCATGGAAAGAACACGTAAAGACAATGCAAGAAGCAAACATTCCAGAATGGTTCATCGGTTCTTGTCAAAAAATCAAATACATGTTCCCAAAAGCCCATGCCGCAGCATACGTAATATCTGCATTTCGTATTGCTTGGTATAAAGTTCATATGCCAGTATACTTCTATGCATCTTGGTATTCTTCTAAAGCTACAGATGTAGATTTAGAAAATATGATTAAAGGATATTCTTCAATCAAAGCAAGAATAGAAGACATTCAAGAAAAAGGATATGAGGCAACCAATAAAGAAAATGGACAAGCAGAATCTTTAAAAGTAGCATTAGAAGCAACTGCCAGAGGAATGAAATTCTTAAATGTTGACTTATATCACAGTGATGCAACAGTATGGACTGTAAAAAGTGATAATGAAATTTATCCACCATTTAATGCAATAGATGGACTAGGAGATACTGTTGCGAAAAACATTGTTGCAGAACGAGAAAAAGGAAAATTTATTAGTATAGAAGATATTCAAAAAAGAGCAAAAGTATCTGGGACTCTAATAGGAAAAATGAAAGATATGGGTATCTTAGAAGGATTACCAGACTCTAATCAATTATCCTTATTCTAAAATTTTACAAATATTTACACGTAAAAAAAATCATTTTGATGAATTTGGTTATATAGTTAACAGATCTGATTATAGTAAATCATATGAAGAGGGCTCTAGTTCATATTATCCCAGTTCCTATCTAGAAATTCTATCTTGTAATACTAGAATAATCTTTGCTTCTTGGGATAGTACAAGTGATACCTATTTAGGAATCTTATGTCCAATGAGCAATCCTTCAACATATGCATTACAGCAATTACCAATATTACCGGTAATGTATTTATCTTCTAATGTATCCCTTTCTGGTGAAGGTACAAAAACAAATCCCTATACAATTCCAGAATATCTTTGATCAGCCGTAAAAAGAAATAGTAATATTTCTTTTTTTTTGATATAATACTATAAAGGAGTGTAAGAGAAATGAAAAAAAGAATAATGACAATACTATTATTAATAGTAATGATTGGAATGGTTATTGTCCCTGTTTGTGCCAAACCAATGTCAAACTTTCAAGCAGGAGAAAATGTGAAAGTAAATGAATCGATAGATTCTACTAGTTTTATTGCTGGAAACAATGTAGAAGTAGAATCTGATATAGATGGGGCTAGCTTTATTGCTGGAAATAATATCAAACTATCTAGTACACAGGATATTTTGTTTGCAGCAGGAAATATTATTAATATAGAAACAGTAACAGCAAAAGATGCTTTTCTAGCTGGATCTATTATTAATATACAGCAATCTAATATTAGAGATTTATATGCAGCAGGAGAAACTATTAGAATAGATTCTAATATCAGTAGAAATGTTTATGCAGGAGGAGAAAGTATCATTATCAATTCCAAAATAGATGGTGATGTAAATTTAGCAGCAGAAAAAATCGAAATTGGAAAAGATGCTGTAATTAATGGAACATTAAAGTATGAAGAAGGAGCTACAATAAACATTATAGATGGCTCAAAAATAGAGAAAACAGAAGTAGTACCAAACAAAACAGTAAGTATTCAAATTAATCCAGTAGATATATTCATGGAAAAGGTAATATCATTTATTACCATATTAGTAACAGGATTAATTCTACTAGTAATAAATAAAAAAGTATTGAAAAAGATTGATAAGATGAAGAATGACTTCTCAACAATTGCCAAAACAGTTGGAATGGGATTCTTATTCTTAATTGTAACTCCAATAGCTGCAATTATTGTACTTTGCACATTAGTAGGAATTCCATTAAGTATCATTACATTATTACTATATGGAATCTTAATATACTTATCAGTAATCCCAACAGCATATTATCTAGGAAAAGTTTTACTAAAAGATAAAATTGAAAATACATATTTATTATTTGCAGTCTCATTACTAATAATCTTTATTGTAAAATTAATCCCAATAGTAGGTGGAATTGTTAGTTTCTTATCATTATGCTTTGGACTAGGAATAGATACAATTCTAATCAAAGATTATATCAAACAAAAATAGAAGTATAGAGACTTAGAAAAGGCCAAATGGTCTTTTCTTTTTCTAAAATATTGATTATAATGAGTCTGGTGATATTATGTTATATACAGTATTAGTCAATAAAGAAAACTTGTTTAAAGAATCTTTTTTAAATAAAATAAATCTAGTACATGACAGAGATATTGATGATGAGGAAATAATAATCGAAAAGAAAACCTTAGAATCATTTTTTCACTTGAGAGATTTTTTATTAGAAAAGAATATTGAAATAGGAATAGAATCTAGTTTTCGCACAATTGCCTATCAAGAAGAATTAAGAAATCGTCTATTAAAAGAAAAAGGAGAGGAATACATAAAAAAATATGTTGCAAATCCTAATGAATCAGAACATCTTACTGGATTAGCATTAGATATCGCAATAAAAATAAATGGAGTCTTTTCCAGTGGTGTAGAAGAGGAAAAAATCTATAAAAAAATTCATCCATATCTTCATAAATTTGGTTTTATTTTAAGATATCCAAAAGGGAAAGAACAAATAACAGGGTATTCTTATGAACCATGGCATATTCGTTATGTAGGAAACATTCCTGCAACAATTATTTATCAGAATAACTTAACACTAGAAGAATATCTAAAAGATTATGCATGTGTTTTATACATCAATAAACCAAAAAATATAACATCCTTTGATGTTGTTCATGAAATTAGTAAACTATTTGGAATCAAAAAAGTAGGACATACTGGAACATTAGATCCCCTAGCTACAGGAGTAATGATTGTTACAGTAGGAAAAGCAACAAAAATAGTAGAACTATTAACATCAGAAGATAAAGAATACATAGCTGGAGCAGAACTAGGAATGAAAACAGATACCTATGATATTACTGGAAAAATAATAGATCAAAAAGAAGTACCAAGTAATATAAATCTAGAAAAAGTAATATCATCTTTTCAAAAAACGTATCTTCAAGAAGTACCAATTTACTCTGCTATCAAAGTCAAAGGAAAAAAACTATATGAATATGCAAGAGAAGAAAAAGAAGTAGAACTACCAAAAAAAGAAGTAACAATAAAAGAAATAGAACTTCTAGATCAAGAACAAAACTTTTTTACTTTGAAAGCCCTAGTAACAAAAGGCTGTTATATCAGAAGTTTAATCATGGATATTGGAAAAGAATTGAATACTTATGCTACAATGACATCTTTAATAAGAACCAGACAAGGAAATATTGATATAACAGATACAAATACTCTAGAAGAGATAAAAGAAAATCATTATACTTCTCATAAAATAGAAGAAGTATTAGACTATCCAATAATTGAAGTATCAAAAGAAGAAGCTTTTCAAATATCAAATGGAGTAAA
>CAMOGG010000046.1 GCA_946614095.1 uncultured Caryophanales bacterium
TCCCTTATCAGGATGAAAGTGATGCGACAATCAATTCAGCTGCTATTTATGAAATAGGAGTATTAAAAACATATGTAGAACCATTACTATATTCTGTAGAAAGTGACTCTCCATATTATGAAGAAGCAAAAAGATTAATTAATTTCCTAAGATTATTCTTACCGATTCCATCTGATGCAATTCCAGAAGATGCCGTCATTAGAGAATTTATCGGAGGAAGCTACTTCCATGCCGACTAAGAAAAAAAGTATATTAAATAGATCAAGAGAAGAAACTACAATAACCATCTTTGCGATGCTAGCTTATGTGTATATAGTAGGCCCTATAATTAGTTATTTTGTTGTAGAAGAAAAGACCAGTCCTATTTCAGCAATTATTTTAGGACTTCCAATTTATATTTTTGGTGTAGTAATAGCTAAAAAAAGAAAAATGATTTCATTACTTCCTATAATGTTAGGAATTGTATGTACGATTTTTTGCTCTAATATAGGAAATGTTGATAAAATAATTATAAAATTCAGTGACATAACAATCAAAACAATTCTTCCACTTCTATTATCTGCCATATTTATGATTATAGATTTAGTGATTATATCATTATATTGTGTAAAAACAGAAAACGAAAAGATACTAAGAATACAAAAATATTTGTTTATACCATTTCTTTTATTGAATATTGCCAGTGTAACAATGATATTGTTAATAATTTTTAACTAAAATATCCACAAAATCTGTGGATATTTTTTTGTAAAGTAGAAGTAAAAATAAAAAGGAATTATTGAAAGAAAAAAAGGAACACTATATAATAGAATTATAAGAGGAGGAATAGAAATGATTAGAGTAGCAATTAATGGATTTGGAAGAATTGGAAGATTATGTTTCCGTTTGATGGAAGAAAATCCAGAATTTGAGGTAGTAGCTGTTAATGATTTAACAGATGCAGAACAATTAGCATACTTATTAAAATATGATACCAATCATAGAAATTACAGAATTGATGAAATTCATGCAGAAGGAGATTACATTGTTGTAGGAGATAGAAAAGTTCGAGTATATGCAGAAAAAGAACCGGGAAATTTACCATGGGGTGAATTAGATATTGATGTAGTATTTGAAAGTACTGGTTTATTTACATCAGATGAAAAAGCAATGGCTCATATTAATGCCGGAGCAAAACATGTTATTATCTCTGCACCAGCAAAAGGAGATTTAAAAACAGTAGTTTATAATGTTAACCATGAAATATTAACAGGAGAGGAAAGAATTATTAGTGCAGCAAGTTGTACTACAAACTGCTTAGCTCCTGTAGTAGACGTTCTAGATAAAGAATTTGGAATTGTAAAAGGATACATGACAACAGTTCATGCTTACACAAATGACCAAGCATCTCTTGACATTGCTCATAAAAAGGGACACATGGCACGTCGTGGTAGAGCATGTGCTGCAAATATTGTGCCAGCATCAACTGGAGCAGCTTCAGCAATTGGACTAGTTTGTCCTAACTTAGCAGGTAAATTAGATGGAACGGCAATGAGAGTTCCAGTACCAACTGGATCAGTAGTTGACTTAACTTTAGAATTAGGAAGAAATACAACTGCTGAAGAAATTAATGAAGTATTACGTGCTCATACAAATGAAACTTTAGAATATACAGAAGATCCAATCGTATCAAGTGATGTAATTGGAAGACGCTGTGGTTCTTTAGTAGATGGTTTATCTACAAATGTATTAGAAGTAGAAGGAAAACAACTTGTGAAAGTAGTATCATGGTATGATAATGAAATGTCATACACTGCACAAATGGTAAGAACCGCAAAATATTTAATGACAAGATAAGGAGAAAATATGGATAATAGTGAGAACTATAACTTACCAACAGAGCAAGTTACGAATAATGAGCAACAGGCAAATGCTTCTGTAAGTAGTAATAATCAACCAGTGGAAAAGAAATCCAAAAAAACTCTTTTCATTCTGATTGGAGCACTAGTGATAGGAATTATCATATTTGACGTTATAGTTTTTAGTATAATTAGTATATTTGTAAATTCTTCAGATAAGTTAGTATGTAAATCAGACCAAGGAAACATCACACTTTCTTATAATGAAAAAACAGTAACAGGATATACTGCATCTGGAATAACATATAAATTAGAGGAACAGCAAAAAATAGCGGAACAAATTGGGATTGATAGTTATTTAGAAGAATTTGAAAAATGGTTTACAACCAATACAACTGGAAGTTGTTCAAATATAAAACATGATTAAAAGGTGGAAACACCTTTTTTTTAATTTCAAAAAATGATATACTTTTGATAGATAGGAGAATTGGCTATGAAAACAATAAAAGATTTAGAAATAGAAAAGAAAAAAGTAATTATAAGATGTGATTTTAATGTTCCAATAAAAGAAGGAAAGATTGTTGATGATACTAGAATTATAGGGGCTTTAGAAACAATCAACTATTGCCTAGATCATAATGCTATTATTATATTATTATCACATTTAGGAAGAGTAAAAGAAAAAGAGGATTTAGAGAAAAATAACTTAGAACCAGTTGCAAAACGTTTGGCAGAATTATTAAAAAAAGATATTCTGTTTAGTGATAAAACAAGGGGAGAAGAACTAGAAGAAACAATTAAAAGTATGAAACCAAAAGATATTATCCTAATTCAAAACACAAGATATGAAGATTTGGATGGTAAGAAAGAAAGTTCTAACGATGAAGAATTGGGTGCCTATTGGGCATCTTTAGGTGATGTATTTATTAATGATGCCTTTGGAACAATTCATAGAGCACATGCATCTAATGTTGGTATTGCTTCTCACCTACCATCAGCATTTGGCTTTTTAATTGAAAAAGAACTAAATGCATTAAAAGAATTGGATCATCCAGAACATCCATTTGTAGTGATTTTAGGAGGAGCAAAAGTAAGTGATAAAATAGGAGTTATTGAGAATTTAGTAACAAAGGCAGATAAAATATTAATTGGTGGAGGCATGGCCTTTACCTTCCTAAAAGCAAAAGGAAATGAAATAGGAAAATCATTATTAGATGAGGAAAACGTTGAATTCTGTAAAAAAATCTTATCAGAGTACGAAGATAAAATTGTCTTACCTCTAGATGCAGCAGTAACAAACGAATATAGTAATGATGAAGAATACCGAGTAAAAGACATCGATAATATTGATTCTGATGAAATGGGATTAGATATTGGGCCTAAAACAGAACAATTATTTGAAGAAATTTGTAAAGATGCCAAAATATTAGTTTGGAATGGACCTTTAGGTGTTTATGAATTTTCAAAATATAAAGAAAATACAGATAAATTACTAAAGTATCTAGTAGATCATAAAATAAAAGCAATATTAGGTGGTGGAGATATCGTAGCAGCAGCTACCACTGCCGGTTATAAAGAAAAACTATATCATGTATCAACAGGTGGAGGAGCAACACTTGAGTATTTGGAAGGAAAAACATTACCAGGAGTAGAAGCGATTAAGTAGGTGAAACAAATATGGAAAAACTAGTTCTAATGAATCCATATCAGAATAAACATATAAAAATGATTGAACAATTAGAGCAAGATAATAATCAAAAACCACAACTATCATCTTATTTAAAACACATCTCATTGATAATTACCCAAGAAGAATATCGAAATACAAAAAAAAGAGAAAATACATTTGAAGAATATATGATGTTGGAAGAATCATCACAAGCAATAGATATTTGTCAAATACAGGGGGAAAAGGACCGAAAAGTATGTCAAATAACTTTTCCCTTCCCTATAATTAGTCATAAGAGAAAGACTTTTATCCTAAATGTAACAGATTATTGTTTAAATCAATTAGGGATGATGGAAGTATTAATTCATTTAAATCAATCAAATAAAGAATATGCTAGTTTCTTAGAAAAAAAAGGCTATGAGAATCTTGGAGAAGAAGAAGGAAAAATCATTTATTTAAAAGAAAAAGTAATAGAATTAGATCAAGGAAAGAAACATGAATCTAGTCGATAAAGTAAAGAAAAATACCATTTTAATTTTAATTATAACAATTATATTATTATTTATTATTTTAAAAGATGATTTTTCTAACATAGTTTTATCTATACAAACAATGGATAAAAAATATATTATACTAGCAATCTTTTTTTATATACTATCCCTTTCTTTAAAAGGATTTTCCAATTATTTAATCATTAATGAAAAAAAGAAAATATCTATTTTAGAGGCAATTAAACATAATGTGATTGTTCAGTTTTTCAATGGTATCACCCCTTTTGCAACAGGAGGACAACCAATGGAAATATACATGATTACGGAACATAGAATTCCTGCCTTAAAAGCTGCTAATCAAACCATTCAAAGCTTTATTTTTTATCAATGCGCATTAGTAATTTGTGGATTTCTAGCAGTTTCCTATAATGCTTTTTTTTCAATATTCCCAAAAGTGAAAATTCTTCAAAGTCTTGTATTATTAGGCTTTATTGTCAATATAGCAGTAATGGCTTTTTTAATATTAATTTCAATATCAAAAACTACCACGAAAAAAATAACATTATTCATAGTAAAAGTATTAAAAAAATTTAAAATAAGAATAAATGAAAAAACTATCATTCAAAAAATAGAAGATTATCATCAAGGATTCCAAGAAATAAAAAAAAGAAAAGGATTGACCATTGTAGGAATTGGATTAAATATAGCTAGTCTGTTATGCTTGTATATCATTCCTTATTTTATTGCAAAAGGAATACCAAGTATAAATCAATTAAATATAATGGCATCACTTGCAGCTTCAGCCTATGTTTACATTTTAAGCGCTTTTGTTCCAATACCTGGTTCCAGTGGAGGGATGGAATATGGCTTTACTCAATTTTTTGGAAATTTTATTCCTGCAAAAACAATCTCTGCCGTTTTAATTGTATGGAGATTCATTACTTATTATTTAGGAATTATTTTAGGAGCATTATTATTTAATATAGAAAAGAAGGAGATAAAATGAGAATAGGAATATTTACAGAAACATATACACCCTATATTAGTGGGCTAGTAACAAGTGAAGTAATGTTAAAAAGTGCACTAGAAAAACAGGGACATGAAGTTTATGTAGTAACAGCAAATTTAGAAAGTTTTAAATATGAATATGATGAAAAAGAAAGAATACTAAAAATTCCAGGAATACCAACCGGAATATACGATTCGCGTCTTAGTAGTATTTATCCACTAAGAGCTGTGAATAAAATAAAAGGCTGGAAATTAGATGTCATCCATTCCCAAACAGAATTTGCTATTGGTACATTTGCAAGATTATTTGCAAAGCAGTTTAATATTCCATTAGTTCATACTTATCATACATTGTATGAGGACTATGTTCACTATATAACGAAAGGATACTTTAAGCGTTCTAGTAAAAAAATCGTAGAATACCTGACAAAATTCTATTGTGAAACTACAGCAACAGAATTAATTGTTCCTACCAATAAGATATATAAACTATTTAAAGAAAAGTATAAATTTGAAAAAAATATTCATATCATACCAACAGGAATAGAAGTAGAACGCTTTTATGAAGAGAATATTGATCAAAAAGAAGTAAAAAATCTAAGAAAAAGTCTTTTATTAAATCGAAAAGATTTTGTAATTCTTTTTGTAGGTAGATTGGCTGAAGAAAAAAATGTAGAATTTTTATTGTATGCAGCAAAAAATCTTGCAAAAAAACATAAAGAAATAAAGCTTATAATTGTTGGAGATGGACCAGATAAAGAGAAGTATGAAGACCTTGCTAAAAAACTCAAGCTAGAAGAGAACGTAATATTTACTGGAAAAGTATCTTGGGATGATATGCCATACTACTATCATGTATCAGATATATTTGCTACAGCATCAAAAACGGAAACACAGGGACTAACGGTAATTGAAGCAATGGCTTCTAATGTTATACCAGTATGCATGAAAGATGAAGCTTTTATGAGTATGGTTACAGATGAATTAAACGGATTATTCTTTAAAACACAAGAAGAATATGAACAGCAAATTCTTAGACTGTACGACAATCGAGAAGAATTAATTAGATTTGATAAGCAAGCAAGAATACAAGCAGAACACTATAGTTCAAAAAATTATGGAGAACGAGTAATGGAAGTTTATCAAAGAGCCATAAAAGAAAAAGAAGGAGAAAACAGATTTGGTATTTTCTCTAAAGTAATAAATAAGATAAAGGAGTCTTTAAAGTGATAATAGCATTAAATCATAAAAGTAATTTAGAAAAAGAAGAATACTTAAAGTATTTAGAAGATTTTTCAACAATAAAAACCAACCACCACTTGATTGTTTGTCCATCATTTATTAACCTTGGACAGTCAAATCCAGATAAAATACATTTAGGCTCTCAAAATGTTAGTACTTATAATAGCGGAGCACATACAGGAGAAATATCTGTTCAACAATTAAAGTCATATCAAGTAGAATATACAATTGTAGGTCATAGTGAAAGAAGACAAGAACAAAAAGAGTCATTAAAAGAAATTCATCAAAAAATAATACAGCTCCAAAAATATGATATTACTCCCATTCTTTGTATAGGAGAAACAAAAAAAGAACGAGAAGAAGGAAAAGTAGAAGAAATACTAGAAAAAGAATTATTATCCGCAACAGAAGGATTAACAAAAGAACAAAAAGAAAAAATGATTATAGCATATGAACCGATATGGTCTATTGGAACAGGTCTTATTCCATCTAATAAAGATATTAAGAAGACGATATCATTCATAAAAAAGATTTTACCAAATACTAAAGTATTATACGGAGGAAGTGTTACAGAAGAAAATATTGATATCATCAAAACAATTTCTATTATTGATGGATATCTATTAGGTGGATTAAGTTTAAAAATAGAAAAATTAAAAATGCTATTAAAAAAACTAGATTAGACAGATTGGACAGTTTCGACAAAACTTGTCCTTTTTTTTTCTTTAATTTTTAAATCATATATTATATAATGGTTATGCGTGATGATTGATGAGAGGAGAAAAAATGGAAAAAACAAGACTGTTAGTTATCGATGATAACAAGAATTTAGTAGAAATGATAAAAGAGTATTTCGAAGACAAAGCAAGCATTGAAGTTTCACTAGAGGCATTCAATGGGGATGAAGGGATTAATTTACTAGATAAGAAACAAGATGAATTTGATTTGGTATTATTAGATTTAATAATGCCAAAAAAAGATGGATTAGCAGTTTTAGAGCATATGAATAAGAAAAATATCAGCCAAAAGGTTATTGTATTAACATCCTATAATACACAAGATATGATTCGAAAAGTATCAGAATTAGGAGCTAGTTATTTTTTACTGAAACCATTTGAATTATCAGATTTAGAAGCAAAAATAAATGACGTAGTTAATAATAAAGGTAACAAAAGAGAATCAATTGACTTATTTAATAACAACCTACAAATATCCATCACTAAAACACTTCATGAGTTAGGTGTTCCATCTCACATAAAGGGATACCAATACATCAGAGAAGGGATAACGCTAGTATATAAACGACCAGAAATGATTGGTGGAATTACAAAAGAACTATATCCTGAAATAGCCGAAAAATTTGATTCAACGGTATCAAGAGTAGAGCGAGCAATTCGTCATGCGATTGAAGTAAGTTGGAATCGCGGAAATTGGGATTTAATGGAAGATATTTTTGGTCATAGTGTAGATATCGATAAAGCCAAACCTACTAATTCTGAGTTTATTGTTACGATAGCTGACAAAATAAGATTGGAATTTAGCAAGCCGTTAATAACCAACTGAGAGACCAAAAGGTCTTTTTTTAATGAAT
>CAMOGG010000047.1 GCA_946614095.1 uncultured Caryophanales bacterium
TCCAAGAATAGGAGACCATTATAATAATCCATCTTTTGGATATGGTGGATATTGTCTTCCAAAAGATACTAAACAATTACTTGCAAATTATAAAGGTGTTCCACAAACAATGATTAAAGCAATCGTAGAATCTAATGATGTTAGAAAGCAACATGTTACCGATATGATTTTAAAAAGGAAACCAAAAACAGTAGGAGTCTACAGACTAACAATGAAGTCAGGTTCAGATAACTTTAGAGCAAGTGCTATTCAAAGTGTTATAGAAAGATTATCTAAAAATGATATAGAAATTATAATCTATGAGCCAACGGTTAAAGAAAATATGTTTGAAGGATATAAAGTAGAACATGACTTGGATAATTTCAAAAATAATAGTGATGTGATTATTGCTAATAGACTAGATGAAGAAATTATCGATGAAATGGATAAAATCTATACAAGAGATATCTTTAGAGAAAATTAAACAATGCTAATGCATTGTTTTTTTTTAGAATGAATGTGATAAAATAAGTACAAGAGCAAAGGTGATTATATGAAAGCATTAATATTAAATTCTGGATTGGGTAGTAGAATGGGAGATATTACGAATACTCATCCTAAGTGTATGACTGAGATTGATGATAATGATACTATTGTATCTCGTCAATTGAAATTATTAAAGTCTTGTGGTGTTACTGATATAGTAATGACTACAGGATATTTCAATGAAGTATTACAAGAATATTGTAATGGACTTGGATTAGACTTAAATATAGAATATATTAATAATCCTAAATATAGAGAAACTAATTATATTTATTCTATTTATTGCGCTAGAGAGTCTCTTGATGATGATATTATAATGATGCATGGTGATCTTGTATTTACTCTAGATATTTTAAAAAGAATCATAACATCTCGTAAAAGTGTAATGACTATTAGTAGTACTTTACCTTTACCAGAAAAAGATTTTAAGAGTGTTATTACGGGAGAAAATATTGAAAAAGTAGGAATAGAATTCTTTGATTCAGCATATGCTGCACAACCTTTATATAAAATAAAAAAAGAAGATTGGAAAGTATGGTTAGATAGTATTGTATCTTTCTGTGAAAAAGGAATAACTTCTTGTTATGCTGAAAATGCATTTAATGAAGTAAGTGATAAATGTTTAATCTATCCATTAGATGTAAAAGATGAATTATGTTCTGAAATAGATAATCCAGAAGATCTAGAAAGAATAAGTAGAGAAGTAAATAAGTTAAGAAAGTAGGAATAAGATGGAAAAGACAGTATATATGGTAATGTCTACGGATGTAATACATGGTGGACATATCGCAATAATCAATAAAGCAAAAAAACTGGGAAGATTAATAATTGGAGTATTATCTGATGAAGCACTTGCTGGATATAAAAGATTTCCATTAATTCCTTATGAAGAAAGAATTGTTCTATATCAAAATATAAATGGAGTAAGTGAAGTAGTAGAACAGAAAACACTAAGCTATAAAGATAATATTTTAAAATACAAACCAGACTATGTAGTACATGGAGATAATTGGGTAAATGGGTTTCAAGAACCAATTCGTAAAGAAGTAATAGAAACTCTAAAGACATATGGAGGAGAATTAATAGAATATCCTCACTCAGATGATCCAAAATATAAAGCAATTGATGATAGAGCAAGACTTGAATTATCTCTACCAGATTTTAGAAGAGCAAGACTAAAAAGAGCATTAGATGCTAAAGGATTAATTACGGCTATGGAAGCACATAGTGGTATTACGGGTTTAATTGTAGAAAAGACTATGGTAGAAGAGAATGGTGGTAGAAAACAATTTGATGCTATGTGGGTAAGTTCTTTATGTGATTCTACATCAAAAGGAAAACCTGATATCGAATTAGTGGATATGACATCTCGTTTTAGAACAATCGATGATATTATGGAAGTAACCACAAAACCAATTATCTTTGATGGAGATACAGGTGGACTAAAAGAACATTTTGTCTATACAGTAAGAACACTAGAGAGAATGGGAGTATCCATGGTAATTATTGAAGATAAAATTGGTCTAAAGAAAAACTCTCTATTTGGAACAGAAGTAAAACAAACACAAGATAGTATTGAAGATTTCTGTGAAAAAATAAAAGCAGGAAAAGATGCTCAAAAGAGTAAAGATTTCATGATTTGTGCAAGAATAGAAAGTTTAATCTTAGAAGCAGGAATGGAAGATGCTCTAACTCGTGCTTTTGCTTTTGTAGATGCTGGAGCTGATGCTATTATGATTCATAGTAGAAAGAAAGAACCAGATGAAATATTTGAATTTGTAGAAAAGTTTAGAGAAAAAGATAAAAAGACTCCAATTGTTGTTGTACCAACTTCATTTAATACTGTAACAGAAGAAGAATTCAAAGAACGTGGAGTAAACATTGTGATTTATGCAAATCAATTAACAAGAGCAGGATTCCCTGCAATGCAAAATGTTGCAAAAGAAATATTAAAAAATCATAGAGCAAAAGAAGTAGATGATAAATGTATTTCTATTAAAGAAATTATAACTTTAATACCAGAAGATTATTAGGAGTAGCTATGCAAAAAATATTAAGTTCTAAAAACAATTATTTTGAATTACAAGACTATATGAAAAAGAATCCATATCACAGAGTAATGATTGTATGTAGTAAACATTTCTCTCAAAGTAAACTTTATGAAGTAATAAATAATTTAGAAATAGATTGTACTTATTTTGATGAATTTGAACCAAATCCTAGATATGAATCAGTTGTAAATGGTCTAAAGATATTTAGAGAAAATAAGTGTGACTCTATTATAGCAGTAGGTGGAGGAAGTGCTATTGATGTAGCAAAATGTATCAAAGCATTTTTCAATATGAAGAGTGATGAAAACTATTTAAAGCAAGAAATTATTTCAAATGATATTCCATTTCTTGCCGTTCCAACAACTGCAGGAACTGGTAGTGAAGCAACTCATTTTGCAGTCATTTATTACAACGGAGAAAAACAGTCAGTTGCCAGTCAAAGTCTAATTCCAAATGCAGTATTATTAGATACTAGTTCTCTAAGTACACTACCTATATATCAAAAAAAAGCAACTTTATTTGATGCTTTTAGTCATGCTATAGAATCGATGTGGTCTCTTAAGTCAAATGATGAAAGTATTTCTTATTCAATAGATGCTATCAAGTTACTAACAAAAAATATGGATGAATATTTTAAGAATCAAGAAGAAACATTTGAAAGTGTTTTAAAAGCGGCTAATCTAGCTGGAAAAGCAATTAACATAACAACTACAACTGCAGGACATGCTATGTGCTATAAATTAACATCTCTTTATCATATTGCTCATGGACATGCAGCAATCCTAGTCAATTCAGAATTATATCCCTATATGATAGAACATATTGATCAGTGTAGAGATAAACGAGGAAAAGATTATTTAATTGATACTCTAACAAAGATAAGTCAATTGTTAGGTTATCAGTCTCTAGAAGAATCAAAAGATTATTTTAGAAATCTATTAAAGAAATATCAGTTATATGATGTTGATATGAATCTAGAAGATATGAATGAATTAGTTCATTCTGTTAATATAGAAAGATTATCGAATCATCCAATTGAGTTAAAAGAAGAAGATATCAAAGAAATATATCAAAGAATATATCATAAAATAATGGAGGAGAAAAATGAAAGTAATTGATTTTATAAAAGAATTAGATGCTGATTTTTTTACAGGAGTTCCAGACTCTCAATTAAAACCATTATGTAATTATTTAATGAATACATATGGTATTGATAAAAATCATCATATTATTGCTGCAAACGAAGGAAACTGTGTAGGACTTGCTGCAGGTTACCATCTCGCAACTTCTAAAGTACCTGTTGTCTATATGCAAAATAGTGGAGAAGGAAATATCATTAATCCAGTAGCATCACTTCTTCATGAAAAAGTATATAATATTCCAATGATTTTTATAGTTGGTTGGAGAGGAGAACCAGGAGTACATGATGAACCTCAACATATCTATCAAGGTGAAATAACCATTAAATTACTAGAAGATTTAGGAATTGAATCTTTCATTCTAGATAAAGAAACAACTATAGATGAATTAGAAAATGTTATGAAAGAGTTTAGAAAATTATTAAATGAAGGAAAACAAGTAGCTTTTGTTGTAAGAAAAAATGCCTTAGAGTATGATGAAAAAGTTGTGTATCAAAATGATAATACAATGAATCGTGAAGAGATTATAGAACATATTGTAAGTGTTAGTGGTAAAGATCCAATTATTTCTACTACTGGAAAGGCAAGTCGTGAATTATTTGAAATTAGAGAAAGAAATCAAGAGTCTCATAAATATGACTTTCTAACAGTAGGTTCTATGGGACATTCTTCATCTATTGCTTTAGGAGTTGCGATTAATAAGCCTAATCAAAAAATATGGTGTATTGATGGTGACGGAGCACTTTTAATGCATATGGGATCTCTTCCAGTATTAGGATCCATAAATCCAAATAACTTAGTTCATATTGTAATTAATAATGGAGCACATGAAACAGTAGGTGGAATGCCAACTGCTTTAAGCCATCTAAATCTTTGTAAAATAGCTGAAGCATGTAATTATAAAAGGGTTTATCATGTAGATAATTTTGAAGAATTAGACAAAGTGTTAAAGGAAGCTAAAAATAATCAGGAACTAACATTTATAGAAGTTATGTCATCAATTGGAGCTCGTGATGATTTAGGAAGACCAACTACAACAGCTATTGAAAATAAAGAAAACTTTATGGAGTATTTATCTCAGATATAAGAGAAAGATTTTTATATGAGTGATAAATAAGCAATGCTAGCGCATTGTTTATTTTTTATAAAAATTTATATTTTGTTGCAAAAGCAACAAATGTTATTTGGGATATATGGTAACATAAAAATATAAGTCTATTATTAGTTTGAAAATGGAGGTTATAATTATGAATGAAGAAAATTCAAAAAATATATTTGATAAAACTAAAAAGTTACATGAGATAACTGAAGCTAAAAATGATTTAAAGAAGATAGAAGACTGTATTAATTATTTGACAATAAATAATGAATTAGACAGTAATAAGTTTGATCATTTTATACAAGAAATAGTTGATAAGTATAGGTCTGAGGAAATAGTTGGTGATTTTTATAATAGTCCTATTGACTCAAATAAGATTATCACGAACTATCAATCTTTATTAAATCTAAGGAATATGGTTAGTTCATATATAGAAAGAAAAGTAATAGCGGATACCATAGATGAAGTTAAAAATAATTGATTCTAAATAATAAAATATATTATAGATAATTTGAAAAAAAGATATGTTGTAGGTGATAAAAATGTATATAAATAAAATGTTAATACGAAATATTGGTCCAATTGAAAAGTTCGAATATGATTTTAAAATTGAAAATGAGAAACCATTTCCAATAATTATTATGGGATCAAATGGTTCTGGGAAAACGATACTATCATCATATATTGGTGATTGGATAGTAGAAATGGCGAAAAAATCATTTAGAAATGTTGTTGAAACGGAAAATGCTTATTTAAGAGTAGTTGGTGGAACCAATATTGGAAATTACAATAACTATGGGTATTCAATAATTCAATTCAAAGATGAAGATAGTGAAGATTGTTTTGTAGTAAAAAGTGGCAATGTCGATTTTGAAAATGAGAAAAAATTTGTAAGTAAATTTCGGGAAAAAGAAATAATATCTCAAAGGCTAAAATCAAGTGATAATGAAAAAGGATTTTTACGCTTAAACTCAAGTAAAGATATATTTGACAATAATGTCTTAATATCATTTGCATCCTATCGTAGTGAAAAACCTAATTGGATGAATTTAGAAGCTATAAAATATAATCAAAACTATAATTCACATCCTAGAATATCAGGAAGGCTTTATCGAGAAGTATTCATCGAAAATACAGAAGAGAATAATGAACAATGGTTAGAACAAGTATTAGTTGATTCAATGTCTCCTGTAGTTCCATTAATTAATGACAGTGGTAAAGTAAGTTATCTCATTGCAAAAAGTGATAGAGATATAATGACACATAAAGCTATAATTGATAAAATCAACATTATTTTAAGTTTAGTTCTAAAAAGAAAAAGTAATTTAGTTATAAATCATAGAACATCTTCAATTAGATTATCAATAAATACAGAGACAGGAATGATACCTAGTTTAAAACATCTTTCTTTAGGTGAGTCAATCTTATTTAATATGTTCATAACAATACTTCGTCATTCTGATGAAATATTAAATGGCGATATTTTAGACTTATCAAGAATTAAAGGTATTGTCTCAATAGATGAAATAGATATGCATTTGGATTCTAAAATGCAATATGAAGTTTTACCAAAATTAATAGAATTATTTCCAAATATTCAGTTTATAATAACAACTCACTCACCACTTTTTGTTTTAGGAATGCATGAGAGATTTAAGAATAATTGTGACTTTATCAATATGCCAGATGGAAGCGAAATAAATGTTGAAGAGTTTGGGGAATTTTTAAGTGCATATAACTATATTCAAAGCACAAACACATATCAAAAAAAGATCAAAGAGAATGTACAAAAAGCAATAGAAAATATTAAAGACGATTCATATCTAATTATTACTGAAGGCTCAACTGATTGGATGCATATGAAAAATGCATATAATGAATTGATGAAAAAAGAAGAATTTAAGAATAAATATGGTAAATTAAACTTTCAATTCTATGAATACCAAACTAGTGGTGATGATAAAATTGATATGGGCGATGATTCGTTACTAGACCTATGTAAAAATTTAAAAAAGATTCCTAATGGAAAATACATATGCATTTTTGATAGAGATAAAGATAGCATCATTTCGAAAGTAACTAATGGCAACAGTTATAAAAAATGGAGTAATAATGTTTATTCTTTTGCAATTCCTTGCCCAAAATCTAGAGAGAGTAATTCAAAGATTTCAATAGAACATTATTACACAGATAGAGAAATAAAGTCTTTAGTAAACTGTGAAGACGGAATTGATAGAAGATTATTTATAGGAAATGAGTTTAAGGAGGATCGTTTCTCCTTAGATGGAAAATATTTATGTGAAAATAAAGGAAAGTGTGGTCCTGATAAAATTTGCATTATTGATGGGGAGGAAAATTCTAATGTGAAAAAGCTAAGTGAAGCAACTGATGAAAATATGAAAAATTATGCATTAAGTAAAATGAATTTTGTTAAAGCCATTACCAAGAAAAAAGTAAAAATATCAAAAAAATCATATGATAACTTTATAGAAATATTTAAACTTATCAAAGAGATAATTGATAATAATTAGTAAAGCATAAATAATTATATTGAGAGTGATGGACTCTCTTTTTTTATTGAAAAAGCAAAATAGTATCAAAGATACTATTTTTGTTGACAAAGTGTATAACATAATATAAGATAATATCAATTGAGAGTTGTTTAAGAAAAAGTCAGTTGTGTGAAGAAGGTGAATTATTATGAAATTGAAAGTAGACAATCAGATAATTAATTATATGAAAATAGAGGATGAGGATTATATATCAATAACAGACATGCTTAAATCTAAAGATGGTAATTTTTTTGTTGCCGACTGGTTAAGAAATAGAAATACTATTGAATTTTTAGGTATTTGGGAAGAACTACATAATCCAAATTTTAATTATGGCGAATTTGCCATAATTAAAAGT
>CAMOGG010000048.1 GCA_946614095.1 uncultured Caryophanales bacterium
AAAAAATAGTGAAACACTATTTTTTTTTATGCTGGAGTAGCATAACCATAGACCAAAGAACGATCTCTTGTTTTAATCGCAACACAACTTCCACCAGCAGCTCCAGATGTATTTCCTTCTATAGTTGTAATAGTACCATCTCCATTATCCTGAATAACAAAGCCAACATGATCAGTACTAGAATCACCATCCCAATTAAATAAAACTACATCTCCAGCTTGAGGTGAATAAGAGGGATCGTATTCAGAAGTACCACTAAAGCCCATAATGGAAGAACCAACATCTAAATGAACAACAGAACCAATATTTCGTAACGCAGTAAAGATATCTCCTGCATCCCCCGCATCCCCCGCAACAGGAGACATCGGAATATCATATCCGTTATTAATTAACATCTGAGAAACAAAATCTGCACACCATTGTCCATCATGGAATCCCAACCCTGGATAATCTGCAATTGTTTTCCCTTCTTCAGATAAGATAGCATCAATCAAAGCCTGATTATTAGAGCCTTTTACACCTAAAGACAAGTTAGCTTCTTTATCTCCACCTGCTTTTAAAGTAGGAATCACTTTTTTACCAAACATATCAATAAATTCCCCATTAAAATCTTTTGGATTATCTATCCCTTCACATTGAAAACTTGCTAAAGAAGACTCTAAAGCATTTAAATCACCAAGATAACTCAAAAGCCAATCAGTACAATTAGAATACCCGTTTTTCAAACGTTCTCCACTATGACACAAGCTGTCATATAATCCTGATAATTCAGATCCACTCATAGAACGAAAACTACTTTCTATTTCATCTGATAAACTTCTAACACTACTAAATAAAGACTCAAATTCTCCTTCTTTTCCCTGTAAAGAAGAAACTAATATCTCATAATCCATATGATTACCTCCTTAACACAATAGAATTCCATTACTTACGAACAATCAGCTTACGAAATGATTGAATCATATGATTTCCAAATATTTTTTTTATAATTCCTAATTGATAAGCAAAAATCAAGTATATACAAGCACCTACAATACCATATAATAGAATAATAATAAATGAAAGCATTCTTGTACTAGTCGTAATTGAAATAAAGATTTTCATAAGACAAAGAACAAAAACCATTATAATACAACCACATAATATATCAAAAATATTTTTAATAATTTCCTCTAAATGAAGATTATATTTATTTTTTAATACCAAAATACAAAGAATAATAGAACAAAGATATCCCACAATAGTAGCACTAATAACTCCATAGTAAGCAGGAAACTTCATTTGATCAAAGACAGCAATAAAACTAGTATTAAAAAACATTTTAATAAAAGCACCAGCAAACAAACTAAAAAATACTGCTTTATAATCCTTTAAAGTTTGCAAAATCATAATGAGTGCTACAAATAAAGAAGAAAAAAATCCTACAAAAATATAATAACTCAAAACACTAGGTCCATATAAACTATCTCCATAAAACAAAGTCCATATTGGTCTAGATAAAAAACTAATTCCTAAAGTCATCGGAAGTGTAAGAAATATTAACAAACTAATTGCTTGCGTAACCTTCTTCTGAATATCTTTTTCTCTCCCTTTTACTAAGCTATCCGTAAGATTTGGAATCAAACTCACGACTACTCCAGAAGAAATAGCCGAAAGCATCATATTAAACTTAGATGCCCAAGTAGATAAACTACTATATATTACTTCCGCATCTACAGGATTATAATGAGCAACATTCACAAGTCCTTTCACAACAGTTACCATATCTACAAAATTATAAAATGATTTAAAAAAATCAATCACAATAAAAGGTAAAGCATAATAAATGATTTTTTTAAATATCAATTGATTAGAAACTATAGGCTCATTAACAGGACGAAGTCTTTCTTGAAACTTTGCCTTATTTTTTAACTTTTTATCTACTAAGTATAAATAAGAAATAAGGGCACCTATAGTTGCTCCAAATAAAGCCACTCCAACAGAAGTACTTAAATTAAAATGAAAAACTTTAACAGCTACATAAGTACCAAATAGAATAACAAATACTCTAACAATTTGTTCTAATACTTGTGAAATAGAAGGAGGACTCATAAATCGATGACCTTCAAAATAGCCACGATAAACACCCAATATTGGAACAACCACAATAGCACTACCGATAACACGAATAACAAAGGTAACATCTTTAACACTATTAACACCATGTACTCCACCTAAAACCCATTGAGCTAGAAAAGGAGCCAACAAAAAGACCAATACAAAACTAACAGCCCCCATAATCAAAGCTAATCTTTTTCCTAAAAGAAAAACTCTTAATTTAGTATTATGATACCCTAAAGCCTGATACTCTGATACTAGTTTACTAATTGCTAGAGGAATGCCAGCTGATGCTAAAGAAACAAAAAATGTATAAATTGTATAAGCATAGCCAAACAAAGCTCCTCCTGCATCTCCAATCAAAGAATGAAAAGGGATGACATAAAAAGCACCTAATAGTTTTGCTAACACAATACCAAATGTAGTAATAAAAGCACCTTTAACAAAATTATTTTTCTTCATGGTAATATCTTTTTTCATACATCCTCCACTAGTATCATTATAACAGAAAAAAACCTTTCCAACAAGAAAGGTTTAACTAAGCATTCCAAGGATTAGCACTATCATCATCCGTAGGATCCCAACCACGATTTGAATTAGCTCCATCAATTTGTATAGAACTAGGTTTGCCAACACCTACAGGAAGATCCCCATCATAGATATGAACCCTTGTACCAACCGGACAATTATAAAAAATCCATTTTACATCACGAACAGCTAGACGAACACAACCTAGAGATGCTTGCGTACCTAGTTTATTATATTCTTCCCACTCTAAATCTCCTTTATTTTGACTATAATATGGAACAGAATGGAATAAAATATCACCTGTAATACGAGTCGTATATTGTCCCCATACACCTCCATACAAACTTCCCCAAATACCACCTTTTGTAGTATAAAAAGTTCCAGTAGGAGTAGCATTGTCTCTTCCTGTTGAACAAACAAATACTTGAACAATTCTAGTATACTCTCCATAATCATCTTGTCCATATACCACAACAACATTCTGATTACGAATGACATCAATAGCATAAGGCTTATCACTTACTTTTTTAATCACTTTTACAGAAATATTCTTCTCACTTACATTTTCATTTTGATCTTTTGCTTTAATAGAAATAGGATAACTACCAATTTTTTGATTATCATAATTACCATCAATCATACACTCAACTTCTCCATCTACTGCATCAATACATTGAAATTTAGAACTCAAATCAACAGATTGATTCAAATAAACCGAAATATCTTCTCCATTAATAATAGGTCCGTCATGATCATCTATTAAAAAACATGGCAATTCTTTTGTATGACTAGTCTGTTCAATCTTTAGAAATTCCGAAAAACTACTTCTCGTCTGAAACTCTATTCCTTGAAAAGTAACTTTCCATATATTCAAATGATTCATAAGATAATTCATAAATACAATTTCCCGATCCATATCTTCTATAGAAGAATCAATCATCTTTATATACTCTTTACAATACTTCATATTAAACTTTTTTACAATACTTTTATAAGTATTTAAAATATCTTTTTTTGCATAACTATCCCTTTTTTTAGAAGAAGATAACTCTTTTAGAATCATTCTTTTCTCTTCTAATGATTTACGACTCTTCTCTAATAAATTAATATTGTTTTGTAAATAATCACAATCATTTTTCATACTAGATAATAAGAACATAGATTGATATTCTTTCTGTTTAATAATCTGATTAACTTCTTGATATGCAGTAACCAAATCATTTAAATAAGAATTAACACTATCTTCTATCTTCTCTTGTTTAGCATGAACAACCTTCTTTCCTACTGCTTCTCTAACTTTATTAGCATTTCCTCCATTTGAAAATAACTTATTTACCATAGAAACTTTATTCTCTAATTTAAAAAAATCACTTTGAACTTGCCATTTTGAAAAATTAATTAAAAAAAATCCAATCATAATAATAAATAAAATAAAACTAACTAGAATAATTCTTTTTTTCATAGTACCCCCTAAAAATGCCTATATTTTATCATAAAAATAGGAAAAAGTACAGTTTTACTTTTTCCTATCTTCATAAAGAATCATTGCAGAAAAACAATATACTTGCTCTTCACTAAATATACCCATTGCTACCTGATACTTAATATCAATTATTTTAACAGGATTATTCTGTAAAAAAGCATTAATATCTTCTTCTAAATCAGTTTCATCTTCACAATCAAATAATTTTACTTTCATAAAATAATCATAAAACAATAAATACAAAAATAATGTCAAAAAAAAGAAACTATCCTAAAACAGTTACTTTTTCATCTCCTTTTTGTCCTAAAGAATCTAAAAATGGTTTAAAATCCAATTCATAAATAGAATCACATATTTTATAATAATAAAAACCATCTAAATCTCTATAATCATGAGTAGTAAGAGCTTTCTCCAATGCATCATGATAAGCTTTTCTCTCTTTTTTCTTTATATATACAGGTGGTAAATTTCTCTTTTTAAACATTAAGTTAAGTAAACTTCTAAATACACGTTTATTACCATCTCCAAATGGTTGAATTCCAATTAAATCACAAGTTGTATTAACAGCATAATCAATATAAGCAAAGATATCAGGATTTGCTAACGCCTTTTCAAATTCTTCTCTCTTTTCAGAAGTTAAAAACTCATTAAAGATATCTCTAGCTTCTTTAGCATCTGGAATATGTGTGTGAAAGTCATGCATCACAACTGACTCAGTACGTAATTGTCCACCAAACTTTTCAAACTTGATACTAGAAAGAATTCTTTTTGCTTCTTTATATTTAGAAATATCATGATCTCTTTTTGCTTCTTGTTCTAATTCTTTTGCTCTTTCTCTTCTCTCATCAACATCACTAGCATTTTTCTCATCCATTGGTTTATATAATAAGGAATGAATTTGTAAAGCAGTCATAAAAATATTAAAATCATCATGATCAATATCAAAGTCTTGAATATAATCATAAACCAAATTTAAACCACGTCTCTCTTCTGGTGTATCATTCTTCTCTACTAATAACTCATTAGAAACATATCTACGTCTAAAATTAAAAATCATATTATTATAATTAGGATTTACTAATTTATAATATAATTTAATCAAATGACGAATAATCTTTAAATCTTCATCTTTACGATAAACATTATTATCAAGCTTTGATATTTCATATAATTTAAAAGCCGTAATTAATAAATCCATTGAATCATTATCAATTCTAGCATTCTCTAAATTAGTACTATTTGCTAAATCCATACTACCACCCCTAAGTTGCGCTAATTATACCATATTTAAGCATTTTTGTCAAAATCCCCAAAACTCTTTACACTAACAAAAGTATATTAAAAAAACATCACATCTTACAACGTGATATTTTTTATGCAACTTTTGAAGCACTTACAAATTTCAAATTTTTATCAAATTTCCAATCAGACTTATGTTCCTCAGAAGAACCATCTTGATCACTACATAAAATACTTTTATGTACATAATAATATTCCTCATCAGAATCATAACTCTTATCTTCTTTACATGTTACAGTTGTTGGTGCAGATGTTCCACCACAATTAGAAAACAAATAAATCTTACCCAACTTTTTATTAATAGCTCCAGGCATAGGACATCCACTTTCTCGTAAATCATCTAAAGTATAATTTGCTTTTTCTTGAAATAATTCCTCATAGGCCTTATCAAAATCATCCATAGACAAAACTGATACTTCTTCAACAAAACCATTAGAGCTTACAGAAGGTTTACTTCCTTCCATGGCATCTATTTCTTCCTTTGATAAAGTAACACGCCCAACAATCTTATTTTGCTTAGAACAATAAGCATAAGTCATTTCCATTTTTGTTGTTTTAGAAATATTTCCTGAATAATACTCTTCCATAATTGAAGGACTATACATTCTATAATTACTATAATCAATTTCTCGAGGAATTCCTACATTAGTTTGAATTTGATAAGACAAATCCAAGAAATTTGCCAATTTTTCTTTTACATCATCATCAATAATAAGATTTTCCTTTGTTTCTTCATCATTTGCTTTTTTATCAATCACTTGTCCTTTCTCTTCACTAGCAATAATCTTATCATAAACAATATAAGTCCCCAATACAACAACCAATATACATAGTAATACAATGATACAAATTAATTTTCCATTATTATTTTGTACTTCCACTTTTACTCTCCTTTCACACTAACATCTTCTATGATAAAATCATTATAACACATAAAAATACTTATTGAATTTTTTTTTACATTTTATTACCTTAGTCAATTGATTATACACAGATAGTTGTCAAAAAAAATACCACGTCTTACAACGTGATATTTATATAACTATTTCACAACGATATTAACAATCTTTCCTTTGATGACTATAACTTTTATGACGTCTTTTCCTTCGATATGTTTTTGTACGTTTTCATTCTCCATTGCCTTTTCTTGAATAGATTGTTCATCATCTTCAATATGAATTTCTATCGTACCACGTACTTTACCATTTACTTGAACAGCAATTTCTTTTGTATCTTCAATTGTTTTTTCTTCATCATACTTAGGCCATTCACTCTCACAAATAGGTTGATATCCTAATTCTTCATTTAACTCTTCTGTAATATGTGGTGCTGTTGGATTTAGTAATAATAACAATAAATGATAATCTTCCTTTGTAATAGAATCCAAATCATCATAAGCATTAGCTAAAATCATTAAAGAAGAAATAACAGTATTATAACCCATATGAGTAGTATCATATTCTACTTTCTTTATAGTTTGATTTTGTAGTACTTCTAAAGATTCTGTATAGCCTTTTTTATCATTTACTTTATCTTTTAGACGAATAACCTTATCTAAGAATCTCTTACATCCTCTTAATGATTCCGTACTCCATGGAGCATCCATTTGATAGTCACCCATAAACATTTCATATACTCTTAAAGTATCTGCTCCATATTCTTTCACAATATCATCTGGATTAATGACATTTCCTTTTGATTTTGACATTTTAACATTGTCACTACCTAATACCATACCATGAGATACTCTTGTCCAAATCATTTCTTTATTTGGAACTAATCCTATATTATATAAGAATTGTACCCAGAATCTTGCATATAATAAGTGTCTTGCCGTATGTTCCATTCCACCATTATACCAATCTACTCTATTCCAATATTTCATAGCATCCATACTAGCAAACTCTTTTTCATTATGTGGATCCATAAATCTTAAGAAATACCAAGAAGAACCTGCCCAGTTAGGCATAGTATCGGTCTCTCTCTTAGCGTCTCCACCACACTTAGGACATTTACAATTAACCCAATCCGTGATATTAGCAAGTGGACTTTCTCCATCTTCAGTAGGTTCATATTCTGCAACATCAGGAAGTAACAATGGTAAATCTTCTTCATTCATTGGTACCCATCCACATTTTGGACAGTTAATCATAGGAATAGGTTCTCCCCAGAATCTTTGACGAGAGAAAATCCAATCTCTCATTTTATAATTATTAAC
>CAMOGG010000049.1 GCA_946614095.1 uncultured Caryophanales bacterium
TAAATTGAATCGTTGCAAAAACAAGAAGCAGTATTGGAACTACAATCTGTATAATCTTTAAAATATTCTGAACAATCACTAAAATACTATTAAGTGTATTATCATCACAATGAATTGCTAACATAATAATGAACTCCTATCCATAAAAAACGACTTATCACGAACCAATCGCAAAAGCATTTCCAACATAATTGGATACCTTATGGATTAATCCAACATTTATTAACCACAAGTTACCTTCCATGTCTACTATGACATCTTCAATATGTGAATCATTTGCACTATTTCCAATTTCATGATATTCAACCATTTTCCCTGTTTTCATATCAAATGTAATTACAGCATAATCAGCCCGATGCCATCCTGGATTACTGTTTGCGATATAGATCACTTGTCCATCAACATTAAAGTTCTGTGGATCCCATCTAGTACTAACTTCTAAATTGATACTACCAGTTTTAACATAAACGTTATGAGATTCATTATACTGATAATAAGAGATAACTTTTCCTTCCAAACCTACTAATTGATGATGTTGGGAATCATACTTAATAAATCGGCTTTTTCCACCATACATAGAGGTATATTTCTCACCCATAATCTGCTTAGTTTTATTATCAATTTGTAACATATTCTCACTATCACTAGAACCGACCAAAATAACATCTCTATCACTATCATAAGCCAATCGATCCATATGAATTCCTTCTGCACCAACAGCTACATTCGCAACATTTTTTCCAGTTGCAATATCAAGCCAAGACACTCTGCCACCTTCATTTCGATGCTTAACACCATTAATAGTAAATTTTCTATGCTGTCCAACAATAATATTCTGACAATCATAAACTGCTGATTGGGTTGTGTATGAACTATTTGCTTCAATATTCTGCATTGTATCAATTACAACATTATGAGTAGCTTCTAAAACAACATTATTAAACCCTGTTCTAGTTCTACTGACCTTTCTAGGACAAAACTCCGAAGCAGAAGATCCTTTTTCATAATCACTTGCATCAGAAATAAACTTCTTCCGATTCTTTTCACTATTCATTTTTATATAAGAAGGCTTTCCAATTTCAACATTAGCATTCCAACATTTACTAATGTCATTCCCATCTCCTAGCATTCCCATCACGACATTGACAAGCATTGGTATAAAGAATATAACTGCTGCAGCAAGAAAGGAATGAATGATTTTTTTGACTCCACTCTTCTCTTCTGGATTTTTCACTAATTTAATAAACTGAATCGTTGCAAAAACAAGGAGAATGATTGGAACAGCAATTTGTATAATCAATAGAATATTTTGAACGATTACCAAAATACTATTAAGAGAACTATCATCACAATGAATTGCTAACATAATAATGAACTCCTTTCCATAAAAAACGACTCATCACGGTCCAATCGCAAAAGCATTCGCAACATACCCTTTTGCTTTCCAATACTTAGCAGGACAAATAAACCATAAATTACCATCCATATCTACAATTAAATCTTCAATATGTCCTCCAGAAGAAACATTAGGATCCAAATCATGATATTCAACCATTTCACCTGTTTTTAAATCATACATAATCACTCCATAATCAGGAACTGACCAATGAGGATTACTATTAGCAATATAAATAACTTGTCCATCAACATTTAAATTCTGTGGAGCCCACTTACTAGTAGTTTTAATCTGAAAACCACCTGTTTTTACATAAGTATTTCCCCTTTCATCATATTGATAGAAAGAAATTTCATTACCACTTAATCCAACTAATTGATGATGATAAGAATCATATTTAAAGAATTTACTAGTACCACCAGTCATAGTTGCATATCTTTGTTCTTCTATAATTGTCTGAGTCTTATTATCAATCTGAAGCATTTTTTCACTACCACCCGAACCAACTAAAACAACATCACGATCACTATCATAAGCAAGTCGGTCTAAGTGCCCACCTTCTTTTTCAATATGCAAACTGGCAACAATTTCTCCTGTATGAATATCAAACCAAAGTAATCTACCACTATAATCATTATAAGCACTACTACCCTTTGTTTGTAAATTCTGCCCAACGATAATATGTTGACAGTCATATACACCAGATTGAGTAATATACCAATTACCAAATTCATGAGTATGAGCATTAATTACAAAGGATGAATCTGGTGATAAAACTTCACTATGATAACTAGACCTAGTTCGCTGTATACTTCTTGGACAAAACTCTGAAGCAGAATTACTACCTTTTTCATAATTACTTGCATCAGAAATAAACTTCTTCCGATTCTTTTCTTGATTACTTTCTATATAAGAAGGATTACCTATCTCAACATTGGCATTCCAACATTTACTAATGTCATTTCCATCCCCCATCATCCTCATTAACACATTTACAAGCATAGGGATAAAAAAAACAATAGCAGCAGCAATAAAGGAATGAATCATTTTTTTAACTCCATTCTTTTCATCAGGATTTTTCACAAGTTTAATAAACTGAATCGTTGCAAAAACAAGAAGAAGTATTGGAACTACAATCTGTATAATCTTTAAAATATTCTGAACAATCACTAAAATACTATTAAGAGAACTATCATCACAACGAATTACTTTCATACAAACATATATCATGAAATCTATCAAAAGATTCATTCCTTTCCAACTATTCTATTTTATTATAACATAAATATAAATACTTTTTCGCATCAGCTAAATAAAATAGACATAATTAGACAAAAATACCAACTATCTTACGATAATTGGTATTGTTTATGACTCTTAATTTTTTTTACAATTCTTTCAGCAGATTCTTCTAGAAAGAGAATAAATTCATCAATAGAAATAACTTGAGTATCCCCTTCTTTTGATATTTGTAAACAATCTAAATTTGTTTCTAATCGTTTGAAATCAATCCCCTCATCATCAAATACTAACATAGAAAGAAGTTTCTTAATATCAAGTCCAAAATATTGAATTAAAATAGGATTACTCTTATCATAGTCTTCATAAATTACTTTATCATGAAAAATATGACGATCAGTTGTAATACTGGGAATAAACTCATCCATAAAAAATTGATCTAATAAAAGATGAGTATAATATCCTAAAAAAAGAAGATTAGACATATCAAAATGATCCCAAAAATAATCAGAGTCAGGAATATGAAATACCTTTCCTTGAACTTTATAATGAGTATCCATTTTATCTCCCTTTAAAATATCAGGTAATAAGTTTCCTCTATAAAATTCAGAATCCATAATTCCAAGTTTTTCCCCGACCATCTTCGCAACACTCATATGTGCAACAATTCCAGGCATATGGATACCTCCTCACTTTTTAAAAGTCACTTCAAATGTCGTCACTCGGTCACTAGAATATGCTCGTATTTTACCATGATGATTCAAAACAATTCCTTTCGCAATAGCAAGTCCCAAACCATATCGATTATCATTTCGATTCCTTGATTGATCAACTCGGTAAAATCTTTCAAAAATCTTTTCTTCTTCCCCTTTAGGAATAGGCTTCCCCTCATTTTGAACATTCAAAACAATCATATGATTATCTCTCTTCAATTCAAGAAAAATGTGTCCTCTACTTTTACAATGCTTAATAGCATTATCCATTAAGATTGTAACTAATTGTTTTATCTCACTTGTCTGACAAGAAAAAATAATATCTTCTTCAATATGATAGTCAAATTGAATATTCTTTTCATAGATCAAACTCTCTAATGGTAAAACAGCCATCTCTACTAATTTTGATAAATTGTGTTCTTCTAAAACCACTTTCTTATTATCATTTTCTAACTTTGCTAAATCCAATAATTCTTTAATCAAATCACTCATTCGATTAGCCTCATTTTGTATATTATGAAGCCATTTTTTATCTTTATCACTTTCCATTGCTTCAGCACTAGCCATAATAACAGAAAGAGGAGTCTTTAACTCATGAGAAGCATCCGCTATAAATTGCTTTTGCTTATTAAAACTATCCTCTACTGGTTCAATAATCCACTTTGAAATTTTATAACAGACTACATAAGAGATTCCTTCAAATACAAAGAATATCAATATAGAAAGAAGCAAATGAAACTGTAAAACAGTATTCACATCAGAGTTATCCATAATAACAATCTGATTATCTTGATAATGATAAGAATACTGTGAAAAATATAAATTTCCAATTACTACATCTTTCTTACCTTTATTAATGATTTTTTCAGCTTCATTTTTTATTTCATTAGGAGTAGTTCCATCCTTTGTATGACTAATAATTCTATCAATTTTTCCGTCACTTAAAAGAACAGTATAGATACTAACATCCATAAATCGTTTTGGATTATTAGAATCATCTAATCCATCCGGTTTCTCTGGAGGAGCCTTATCATCCTTCCTTTTATCATCAATCATCTTTGTAAGATTCTCTTCAATATTATTTTTCTCTCTTAAATAATTAGTAGAATTAGATAGAAATAAAATAATTAGAATAGAAACAGTAAGAATCATAAAAATTGTAATAAATATTTTAGTCTTTAACTTTTTCATGATTCACCTCTAATTTATATCCTAATCCTCGATTTGCTTTAATAGAGACATTACTACCGATTAATTTTAATTTCTTTCGAATAAATGATAAATAAACTTCTAAATTATTGGATTCTATCTCATTATCAATTCCCCAAATTTTTGTATATATCTGATCTTTTGAAATAATCTGATTAGGATTTCTCATAAAATACTCCAATAATTCAAATTCCTTTTTTCCAATTTCAAGACTTTCTTCTGTATCCATACAACTAATACTAGATTTTTTTAAATGTAGTTGTAGATTCCCAATTTCCATTATATCAGAATTTTTTCCTTTCTGATTTCTTCTTAGTTGAAGATTAACTCTAGCAACTAACTCTTCTACATGAAAAGGCTTTGTAACATAATCATCTGCCCCATTTGATAATCCTTCTAATTTATCGTCTAATTCAGCTTTTGCTGTAAGCATAATAACCTTGATATCAGAATCAGACTCTCTAATTTCTTTTAAAACATCAAAACCATTCATATGGGGTAACATAACATCTAAAATAACCAAATCATAAGTACCATCAAGTGCTCGATACAATCCCTCTTCTCCATCCGTTTCAATATCAACAAGATATTTTTCTTTTTTTAATCTAGATGCAACAACATCCGCTAAATTATATTCATCTTCAACAATTAATACTTTCATATCCTTCACCCATTTCAATATATAAAATAATAATTAAATGAACATTAAAAATTATGATACCATCTGTTATTCTTTTTTAATACCAAAGCTCCATGAGAATCTAATTCTTCCAAGTTAGAATCTCCCAATGAATAAGTTTCTAAATAATAACAATCCCGTGAAATATCCAGAGGTATTTTATTACTAGAACGATTAATAAATACTTGAGCCAATTGATCTTGATCTTTTCTTTCAAAATAGAGATATTGGTCAGTTAAATCAATAAGACGGAAATCTGCTTTTTCTAAGAAAGATTCTCTTTTTCGTATTCTACCCATCCATTTTACAAATTCCAATAAATCTAAATCCATATCATTCCATGGAAAAGGCTTTCTATTAGCTAAATTACCAAGTCCTTCTACACCAACCTCATCTCCATAAAAAATAGATAAAATACCAGGTAAAAAAGTAAGCGCAAATAAATAGGTTTTATAAATTTCTTTTCCCCGTCTATACTCTTCTTCACTCATTTTAAAACTTTTTTGATAATTCAAATCATGGTTAGAAGGATCCCAAGCCCATTCACCTGTATATTGAAATTCTTTTGTACCAAAAATATTAATAGCTCTACTTATATCATGAGTAGAAGTAAAATTCATCAAAGAATATAAAGTATCATCTGGATATTCTGTTTTTAATTGTCTAAAAACTTCCCTTAATTTTTCTTTATCTTCATACTTAAAATATCGAATTAAAGCATCTACTAAAGGATAATTCATAACAGAATCCATTCCCTTTCCACTAGATAAATATCCTCTGTTCATTCTCATTGGATTCTTCCATACTTCCCCAAGAATAAATCCATCTTCTTTATTTCTCTTAACAGCTTTTCTTATTCCTTCAATAAATTCATCTGTTAACTCATCCGCAACATCAAGCCTTAATCCATCTATTCCAAGGGAAAACCATAAATCAATGACTCCACCTTCTCCATAAATGTATTCTTGCCACTCTTTAGAATATCCATCACATACAGGAAGATTCTTCATTCCCCACCAATAATCAAAACAAATTTCTCCATTATTTTGATAAGTTCTAAAAAAAGGAAAATAGATAGAATTACTACTTTGATATGCTCCAATATTATCAAAATTGCCATATTGATTAAAATATTTACTATCATTTCCAGTATGATTAAATACTGCATCTATCACAACTTTCATACCTCTTTTATGAGCTGAATCACATAAACTTTTTAAATCATCTAAATCGCCTGCATATGGATCAATCATCTCATAGTCAGCTGTATCATAACGATGATTAGATTGAGAAAAAGCAATAGGACTAATATACAAAATAGATACACCTAAAGATTCAATATAGTCCAATTTTTCTTCTATTCCTTTTAAATCTCCACCATAAAAATCAATATTCCACCTTTTTTTCTCATCTGGTCCAATCATAGGAGATTCTTCCCAAGAAGAATGAATCACACGATTATTCATAGGAAGTAATTCATCATCACTACCTCTATGAAAACGATCTAAAAAAATATGATACATCATTTTACCTTTAGCCCAATCAGGTACAGAAAAACCACTACTCATCTTCCACATATCATCTTGTGAAATAGAAGAATAATCTTCTATATGATTTTTCTTATAATAAAAAAATTGATGATTAACTTCTAAAGAAAAATAGTAATGATAAAGTGCATGTATTGGTAAATCTACATCTACTTGAAAACAAGCATAACCATCTTTATTTTCTACATGATGCATGATAAATACTTTTCTCTCATTCTCATTCTCAATAAAGAACTTAGCCTGATCAACCCATCCCATATCCATAGGAATACGAATCAAGACAGAATACAAACTTCTATCATCCTTTTTCTCTTTCTCATCAATTTCAAAATCTACATATTTTAAATATTCTTCCATAATGAACACCCTCTATTATCTTCATTATATCAAAAGAAAAAGAAGAATACTAGATTCTTCTTTCAAAAAATAACTAATGTTAGCCAAGGCGGAAAGCTGGTGAAACCCCAGTAGTATAATTAGCACTGGCGCTACCCCAGTAACCGTCAATGCACACACTGCGGAAATAGTAAGTATTAGTAGAAGAAGCCGAACGCAACCACCACCAATTACTAGATCCATTCCTTTGTTTAATAGCTCCTGAATAGCTTGATGTAGTGACATTCAATTCTGCATAATAATCTAATTGTCTTGTATTATTATAGGCTGTGT
>CAMOGG010000050.1 GCA_946614095.1 uncultured Caryophanales bacterium
ATGATATAGAATTAAAACATAAATAAAAATGGTGCGGTTGAAATTACAATAAAGAAAGCAAATCATTTCTGATTTGCCTTATTTATATAGATTATGTAAATCTGTATTATCTTTTGGTTCTTCTCTAGCCTGTTTTTCTTGGGCTATCACTTTGTCTGTTTTTTCTTGTTTTTTCTCTGGTGGGGGTGTAGGATTTACTCTTTCTTGGTATTCTCTTTCTTCCTTTAACTCTTGATTTATTCTCTTAAACCCTTGTCTAACATCATTCCCATCAATATTTTGATATGCTCTTGTAAAACCAAATTGGTAAACAAATATGATTACTCCAATTACTGCAATTACAGTCAAAATTTTTAATAATAACTGAGTTTGACTATCTAAAACAGTATTTTTAGCAATTCCAATTTCTTCTACAGTTTGACCAATATATTCTTGACTTCCTGTAATTCGACACTTCTCATTTTCACTTAATACTGAAATATACTTAATATCATTTACTGTTTTTCCATCTTGTAAATATTTCTTATTGACTTCTATAACATATGGTTTTTCTTCTCCTGGCTTAAGGATTGTTTCTGCAACAACACTTGCTTTATCTGACTTAGAGCAATAATTGATGGTACCGATATTCTTTTTAGCACTATCAAAAAATGCGACACTTATTGTTACTGGTAATTCTTCATCTGAAATATTTTTGATTCCTTTGAAGATAATAAAATTATTATTTAATTGGTCTGCTTCCATTTTATTATCATTATAATAAAAACCCCTATAACTAAAGTGCTTTGTTACAATTGTGGTTTCTACATTCACTGGGATTAATTCCTTTAACTCATAGTTTGCTGCATTTACTGGGATAATGGTCATTATTGTTATTAAGATTAGTAATCTTACTATATTTTTTATTTTTTTCATTTTATCGATTCCTTTCAATATACTTTTCTACCTGTAACCAATTCGTTACATAATCATCTTTTAAATTATATTTTTCTCGATCATCAAATAATAAGCATTTGGTACCGGTTGCGATTATTTTTTTATAGTTATATGGATCATCATCTATCATTAAATCAATATGATACTTTTTACACATTTCTGCTTTCTTATCTCCGTATGATGCAACTATGATTTCATCTACTTCTATATCATGCTTCTTGAGCCATTCTGCCGTTATATTTCTAACATTTTTTACTGTAGAAACAAAGTTACTACTTCTAGCTGTAATTATATATATTTCATTTCCACGATTTCGAATTCTTTTTAATACATTCGTTACTTCATGTTTGATTTCTACATTTGCATAAATGTCTTCTAAATAAACTCTAAAAAAGCCTTCTTTTAATGCTTCATCATTCATAATGTCTAAGGGATTTAAATTTTCCAATGCTGCATATTTTTCTATACGATCATGGACAATTTCTGTGGTTCGACAAATGGTATCATCTAAATCTATTCCTATTCTCACTTTAAGTCCTCCAATTTTTGAAGAGCATCTTCAATATTTTTTACTTCTATTAATTTAATCTTCAAATCTTTATTCTTCTTATATTTTAATGCATCTTTGTAATTTTGTCCACTTGGAACTAAAAAGTAAGATACTTTATCATGACTAGCACCTAATACTTTGTGCTCGATGCCACCAATTGGTCCAATGCTACCATCTTCTTCAATCGTTCCTGTACCTGCAATCTTTTTACCTTTTGTTATATCTTTTTTTGTTAATTGATTGTAGATTTCTAAAGTTGTGATTAAACCTCCTGATGGTCCAGATTCACTTCTTTTAAATTGAATTTTTACATTTGGATTCACTTGATACTCTCTCATATATTGTAACCCAACTCCTAGGATTTTTCTTCCTTCTTTTTCATATAGTTTAGAGATAACTTCTTTTTCTTTTTTATTACGAATAATCTTAAGCTTTACTTCATCTCCTGCTTCTTTTGTTTGAAGATATTCTTTGTATTCATTTACTGTTTTGTAAGAATTTCCATCAATACTTATTATTTGGTCTTGTACTTTTAATGCTGTTTGAAACTCATCAAATATAGCAATAACGTATAGTTTTGAACTTTTTTCTTTTACTTTTTTATTGGCTAAAGTATAGGCCCAATAGGTAGCATTTCCATTTGCTGTTTTTAAATCTAAATCACTTCTAAACTCTATATCTTCAATACTTTCTTTTTCATCATACTTATAATTATTGGCATCCTCTCGTTCCCAGCTAGGAATGATATAACTTAGAGCATAAGTTAATATTGTTCCATCTAACTGAGTTACATAACTAATATTAAAACTTCCTTTAGATGGATAGGAATCTTCTACTTTTATACGACTAGAGACATCACTTGTTCCTCCACCAATCGTTATATAATAATTTAGTGGAATTTGGAATATAATGTATAGAAGAATTAAAAAAATAATAAATTTATATTCTTCTTGAATGGTCTCTATGATTTCTTTTAAAATATTCTTAATCATTTTATCACCTTAAAACTATTATAGCAAACAAAAGGAAAATTATGAAAAAAAACTATAAAAGTATACTAATACTTGTCATTTTATGCTTATTATTTATTTTTTCTATTATAAATTCTAATCTTGTCATCCAAAATATTTTAGATTATTCTCTATTATTTCTTACTAAATTATTTCCTGTTAGTTTCTTATTTTTTATATTGTCTAATCTATTAATTGAATATGGTTTTGTTGAAATGATCCAATATTATCTTTCGATTAATATGAGTACAGTTTATGTCTATATTATTAGTCTTATTAGTGGCTTTCCTTCTGGAGTTGTATGCGTATCTGATTTGTATCAAAAGGGTATTATTGAAAAAGAGGATGCTGATAAGATGTTGATATTTAGTCATTTTCCAAATCCTTTATTTCTCTTTGGAACAGTCTCTAGTGTTATTGGAAGCTTTTCTTTAACTATAAAACTATTTTTATCTATTTTTATCAGTAATACTTTATTATTCTTTACCTGTCATAATAAAAAGAGCCGTTATCTTTTAGAGATTCCTCATCCAGATAATTTTTCAATGGTACTTGGTCAATCTATTCGAAAGTCTTTTCAATTATTAGAAATTATTTATGGAACATCTTTATTCTTCTATTTAATTGCTTTTTTCATTCTTTCTATTGGTAATTATTCTTCTTTTGGATATGTTTTTATATATGGTATTTTTGATTTAACGAAGGGGGTATTTGCGACTAGTATTATTTCTAATAGTATTGTGAGAAGTTTCTTTATTTTATTTTTTATACAATTTGGGACTATTTCTATTCATATGCAAGTAAAAGGAATTCTTGCGAATTCCTCTCTTTCTTATTTTTCTTTTTTTAAAGGCAGAATTTTTGGGATGATTCTTTCTTTGTTATTGTTTTTGTTGTTCTTATTCTTTTAGGATGAAAACATTGAACTAGATCCACTACCACCAGAAATATAGTCTATTGGAGAGATGATATCTATTCCAAAGCGAGTTGTTAACTCTGGATGATATAGACCAATATAAATGGATAAGACTTGATCATCAATAATTTTAATCATAATGTTATTAATTGTTAAATCTTTAATTTTAGTAGTATCTGATGGATTTTTTGGAAATGCTGGGGACTCTCCTAGATCCGGAATTGGATATTGAACTAAAGATCCAGTTGGTCCATATTCAATCATGAAATAGTCTTCGGAAGCAGTGTTTGTACTAATTCTGGATTCTGCTTTTGCAAAGGCTTGATATACTCGCAATTGCCTAGTTGTTCCATCTCGTAGGTTACAATCTACTGTATGAACAACAGCACCTATTGGGACTCCCGGATAAGAACTAGAATTACTAGAAGAGACAATAATTCTGGTGTATTTTGCATGGGTTAAACCTAATTGAATAATATCATCTTGAATGTCTTTTGTAAGTAATTCTTTATAAGTGTAGATTTTTTCTTTATATTGTTCCATTAATCTTTTTTGATTGAAAGAAGTTATGGTACTATACATTGATACTGTAATAATAACAACAATTATAAAACATAATAATACTTCTATTGTTGTAATTCCTTTATTATTTAATTTTTTCATATTTATTCCCCAATTCTGTTCTATTATTTTTATTATATAATATTTTTTATAGAAAAACTAATTATTTTCATAAATATTTTTAAAAGTTTTTTAATAAGAAAAAAGATTACTGTAAACATCTAGTAATCTTTGCTATTTTTTAATGAGTTTCACTCCACTTTTCACAGCTCATAAATCCTGTGTTTGTATTATGTGTCAATACACCATTTTCATATACTGTTCCGTTTTTATCAATTATTTTAGAAGTACAATTACCAGCAAAATCACAAGTCATCATTGATGTTACATTTAGAAACATATTTTTTGAACTAGTACCCCATGCTGTTGAACTATTATTAAAATGATTTGCTGGAACAGGAGCATGATCATTTTGACTTTTTATTATTTTTGTTGTTGCATCCTTAAAAATAATTTTACATGTAAAAATATCGTTTGGCCCATCTTCTCTTGAACAGTAATCATCTGCTATAGAATCATTATCGGTACGTTTATTATGATAACTTTTTAGTCCACTTGGACTTCCTACATTCTTTTCTTTATTCAAAGGAGGATCTTCTATATTATAAGATACTTTTGTATAAACAATTCCATTTTGTCTTGAACAAGTTGGAGTTGTATTTACAGTCACCACTGGAGGGGTACCATCAATTTGTATCTTTGTACTAGCAGATTCAGAACACTTTGCCGTATCCTTTGGGCCCTCTGCATTAACGTTACAAACTCTAATATAAGCATACTGATTTCTTTGAGCAACAAAATTCGTGGTTGTATAATTCATTTTTCCAAAGGATTCTCCATATTTAGTAAATGTACTGTCATCATAACTATAATACCAATAACCAAGATGTTCTGAAGAAGTTGTGGTTGATACATCTATAGCATAAGGCTTATTAGTCCATACTCCATCTTTTGGATTAGAAATACTAGGAGTCGCTGGTTTTATATCTGCCCATTGGGCATATACTTCTATATTCTTTGTTACCTTTGTATCTTTAGTAATGGTTTCTCCTGAACCATTCTTTTTAGTATTCCATCCTGTGAATGTATATCCTGCTCTACTTGGATTACATAATTCTGAACCATTTCCCCATGTGACTTCTTCGGCACTTCCATAAATTATTGTTCTTGTAATTGAATCAGGGGAACAAGCACTTCCACCATTACTATTATATTTTAAATAATAGTCCTGATTATATGTTACACTTCATGTAGGAACATTTCCTTTATTTACTTCAATAGTTGCATAAGAATAGTAATTGTTATTATCTTTCTTATGATGAAAAACAGCAATTACTCTATATTTTGCAGAGTTTAGAGAAGGTGTTGTATAGTCCGGTAGATTTCTAACATAATCTTGAAAACTAGTATTAAATACTTTTTGTTGAGCTCTATCTTGACATGTTTCTTTTGTTTTATCTTTTAAAGTTTGTTCTACTTCGGACGGAGATGAAATACAGAGTGGACAACGATCTTGAATACATTTATTAATATAAGCTGTCGGTGTTGAATCGAGTTCTTGATATTTCTTGATAACGTTATCTTTATTTTCTTCTTTTACCACTGTTTTAAAATCTGGAGTATTTCCTCCTATTTGATAGTTGGTTATAAATATATCACAATCATTTCCTTTACTACTACAACCTTCTACTTCTAATGATTTTACTAAAGTAATACACATTTCTTGCTTTTCTGAATCAATTGACACATCTTTACACTCAAATCTCATGTATCCTTTTGTTGTGAAGCTTTCTTTTTTCTTTTCATCGGATACCTGATAAGCTGGGTCTTCTATGATTCTTTTTAGCCAATAAACAGAATATATGCTATCAATATCATTGTATGTTTCTCTTTTTTCATATTCTCCTATTAAAGGGTAAAAATTTCTATATAGCATGGTAAAAATAACCATTAAAAAGACGGTTACGACTAATGTTTCTGCAAGAACAAAACCCTTATTGTCTAATTTTTTCATTTTTCTTACACTCTCCTTGCTATTCTTTTAAATTTATTATATAATATTATTGTATAAAATACCATAAAAAGTAGACAAAAGGGGTTGAAATGATGGTTCAATTTGATGTCAAACGTGTACAAAAAGGAACCGAAAGTTTCATGGTGTCTTTTGATTTTACAAAGACTCCTGTTACTCAGATTGCTGACTATATCATTATCTCTGCTTCTAAGCACAACTCATCTGATATTCATTTCGATCCTCGAGAAGATGGAATGATGGTGCGCTTTAGAATTGATGGTGATTGTCAAGATTATACTTTCGTTCCAAAAGCTTATGAAAAAAACTTAACAACTCGTTTAAAATTATTAGCTAATATGAATATTACAGAATCACGTCTTCCTCAAGATGGTGCTATTAAAGGTACTTTTGGGGATACTTATTTGGATATGCGTGTTTCTGCTTTGCCATTAAATGAGGGTGAAAAAATCGTTATCCGTATTTTGGATTATACTCGTAGTTTACAAGGAATTGACACTTTAGGCTTTCATCCTAAAAATTTGGAGAAAGTAAAAAGAATGATGGGAATTCCTAATGGAATTATCTTAACTACTGGAGCTACTGGTTCTGGTAAATCGACTACTACTTATTCCATCTTACAAGAGCTTAATAAGCCTGAGACAAATATTATTACTGTTGAAGATCCAATAGAAATGAATATTGAAGGAATTAATCAGGTACAAGTTAATGCTGATATTGGTATGACTTTTGCAGCTGCTTTACGTTCTATTTTGCGTCAAGACCCTAATATTATTCTTATTGGAGAGATCCGTGACTCTGAAACTGCACAGATTGCTGTTCGTGCTTCTATTACTGGACACTTAGTTTTGTCTACTATCCATACGAATAATGCTTTGGCTACTGTTGAACGTTTACTAGATATGGATGTTGAACGTTATTTATTGTCCACTGCTCTTTCAGGTATTATTTCTCAAAGACTTGCGAAAATGTTATGTCCTGATTGTCGTTATCAAAGAGAAACTACTAAATATGAGAAAAAAGT
>CAMOGG010000051.1 GCA_946614095.1 uncultured Caryophanales bacterium
GCCATTTGATCTAAGAATGCCCCTGTTCCACCAGCACAAGAACCATTCATTCTCTGTTCAATAGTCTGATCAAAATAAATAATTTTTGCATCTTCTCCACCCAATTCAATTGCAACGTCTGTTTCTGTAGCATATTCATTAATTGCATTCTTACAAGCAATTACTTCTTGTACAAAACCTACTTTCAAATACTTTGCTAAAGCAATAGCACCACTACCTGTTAATACCAATGAATAATTAAAACTAGGATATTTTTTTAATAATTCTGATATTAAATCAATAATAGTCTTTTTCGTATCAGAATAATGTCTACGATAATCACTATATAAAATCTTTTTTCTTTGATCCATTGCTACAATTTTAACAGTAGTTGATCCTATATCTAATCCAATATTTAATATTTTCTTCATATTGTACACCTCTAAATTTGTCTTATTACCACAATTAAATATTATACACCAGATTGTAAAGTTTTGTCATAGAAAAAGAGAAATCATTTCAAAAATAAAAAACATCAGTTATAATGAAAGTATAAAATGGAGGAATATTATGCCATCAGAGCTTTGTAAAGATCAAACCATTCTACCAATCGTAAATATTGTACAAAAAATACTATTGTTAATTCAAATCATAGTACCAATCTTATTAATCACTTGGGGAACCATTTCATTTATAAAATTAGTAAAAAATCCAGAAGAAAAAAATAGTACAAAAAAAATAATCAACCAATTTCTAGCAGCAGCAATTGTCTTCTTCATTCCAATGACAATAAATGTAGTAATGAATATGTTAGGTAGTAATACAAATTTTAGTAGTTGTTGGCAAAGTGCTACTAATTATAAAGTACCAAAAAATAGTTTTATGGATGTTAATAATAATGATAGAAAAAATATTATCAGTAATGCAGAAGACTACGATACAGGAAACGGAGCAAATGGGGAATGTATCAAAAAAGGACATACTACAAATATCTTATTTGTAGGAAATAGTAAAACTTATGTCCATAATATCCCAGAAAAAGTAAAAGCAATTGCCAAATCAAATGGTTACGATATCAATGTAGTATCTGTCATAGAAGGAGGAAATACTCTTCAACAATTATATACAAAATATCAAAGTAAAATGACAAATGCATCTTATGATTGCCTCATTTTACAAGAACAAACAGATGTTTATCAATCAAACTATAATGAATATAGAACCGGTGCTAAAAATATTATCACCATAGTAAGAAATAGAAACCCTAATATAGGAGTTTATATTCGAGCTCTTTGGATTACATCAAGTGCAGGTACCAATTCAAGACAAAACTCTTATCAATCTACAGAAAAAATTGCAATAGAAACCAATTCCAAGGTAATCTATGATGGAAAAGCCTTTGATCAATCAAGAGCCATGTATCCAAACATAAATTTATTTGATGATAACATTCATCAATCAGAAAAAGGAGCATATCTATCTGCCGCAACAATTTATAAAACAATATCCAACTCATCTTTAGAAAGTACAACTTATACAGCAAGCTTATCAAAAGAAGAAGCTGATAAATTATTAAAAATAGCTGAGTCTATACAATGAAAGGAAAAAATATGAAAAAAGAAACAAATGAAATTATTGATACCAATACCATCAATAAACATGGTCAAAACAAATGCCCAAAATGTGGAGCAAGTAATATTACTTATGATATTGAAAAGAAAACTCTAATCTGTGACTACTGTCATACAAGATTTAACTCATCTAGAATAAAAGAGTTTCAATCTGATTTTACTTCATTAAAAGGAGGAAAAAGAGGAAGTGCTACAGAAGATATCAAAGAACACAGTAATGACACCATAACAATAAAATGTGGAGGATGTGGAGCTGAAATAGTCATCAATACCAAAGAAACACTAAATGCAAAATGCCACTGGTGTCATAGTAACTTATCAGTAAACAGACAAATAGAAAATGGAACAATACCAGATGTTATACTCCCCTTCCAATTAACAAGAGAAGAAGCTTATCAAAAAATGAAAGCATTTACCAAAAAAAGGACTTTCTTTGCAACTCATCATTTTAAAAAACATTTTATAGAAGAAAAACTAGTAGGAGTCTTTTTTCCTTATATTATAATTGATGCAAATTGCCATTGTATTTTTCAAGGAAAAGGAGAAAGACAAACAGATGAATATACAGTCACAGTAGGTTCAGGAGATGATGAAAGAGAAGAAACTAGATATGATGCAGATTTCTATAAAATTGATAGAGAATTTGATATACTAGTAAAAAATCTAACCATTGAATCTCTAAAAGATTACATCAATAAAAATAACAAGAAAGAAACCACAAATATTATTAATTCTATTATGCCATTCGATACAGAAAATTGTATCAAATACAATGCCAATTATTTAATTGGTTATTCATCTGAAAAAAGAAATATCAATCTAAAAAGTATCGAGCCGAAAATCAATATGGAAATTAAAGATATCACTCGCCATGCCCTAAATCATTATTTAAAATACTATGATCGCGGAGTAAAATGGGAAAATGAATATGAAGTAATTAATGGAAAACAATGGGTTAGTGCCTATTTACCAATTTGGTTATTTTCCTATCAAAAAAGAAAAGGAAAAATTCACTACATTGCCGTAAATGCAAGAACAGGAGAAACAATGGGAAGTGTTCCAATTAGCAGAATAAAACTTTTAATCGCATCACTCATAATCTTTTCTCTATTACCAGGAATAGGATTTCTAATAAAAGCTCCATACCCAATGATGGCTATCTTTCTCTTTTTAGGAATCGTCTTTTTCATCTCATTTTATCAATCAAAAAGAACAAAATATCGTAATAAAGAACAAAGACATGAATACGAATATGAAACAAAAACCATTTTTTCAAATATGAAAAATAATGATGCCTTTCTAAAAAATAAACAAGGCTTAAGTATGAGCACAATCGATGGAAAAAATAATGAAGACACCTATGGTGAAAAAATAAAAATATCAGAAAAAGAATAAAAGTTCAATCTATTTGATTGAACTTTTATGATACAAAAATAATTGGATTACCACATTCTTCAATAAAACGTATCAAGTCTTGACAAGACAAAGACATCGTTTTCGTATTAGTATTAGGATGTACCCATACATAAGATTCTAATAAATCTTTATCTAATAAAACAATGACATCATGCTCTTGATTATGAATAACACCAAGGGGAGTAACACTTCCAGGTATTAAATGAAGTTTTTCATCCAAATACTTCTCATTAGCAAAAGACAAAGCTCCACTACCAATTTCCTTTCTTAACTCCTTTAAATTAGCCATTTTATGTTCTTCTAACATATATAAATAAAAATGATGTTTATCTTTTAAAAATAAATTTTTACACTCTACTCCTTTTAAAGAAATCTGTAACTGATCAGCCTCTTCGATTGTATATACAGCCTCATGTTCTACTTCTTCATAAGAAATATTTAACTTTTTTAATAAATCATATAAATCCTTACACATAAATATCATACTTCCTAAGAATCTTCAATATTTTTTTACAATAAATATCTTGATTATTAATTTCTTGATCTCCTCTACCTATTAAAGAAAAAGATCTACCATTATAATGAAAAGATATCAATATTTCTCCAAAGTCACTTGCACTATATTGAATTTTTGTTTTATCTTTCATTTCATTTCCAAGTCTTTTTAATTCTTTTAAATCACGATTTGATATTTTTCCTAACTTTTTAGTAAGACATTCTGTAGCTGATAAACTTTTTGTCTCATTACAATCAAAAGCATAATGAAAACCATCTTCAAAGATAATCTCTCCATAATGAGTAGGCACCCAAGCATAATTACTATAAGAAAATAAAATCATCTCTTCGCTATGATGAATCAGAAATTGAAAATCATCTCCACCCGAAACACGTTTAGGATAATGATAACTCTTATTATCTAGAAGAGAAAGTTTGAAAAAAATACCTATTCCCAAAACAATAAAAATCATGATAAGAAGTAAAAACACATTCTTTTTCATTTTAATTCCTTTCTGAAAGAAAATATCAATGAAATCATGTAAAAAGTAAAACATGATTCATTGACTCTTCTAGTTATATTTCAATTAATTCATAATCAGTAGAACCTAGACCGATTTCTTCAGCATATTCTGTAATATGTCTTCCTTCTTGTCTATCTACTCTCTCCATCATTTTTGTATGACCTGGGTCAGTAGAATTCCATAACATATCAATAAATGCTTGATCATTAGCAACTGGATCAAGACTTGCTAAAATACCAATATCAGCCATAACAGGGTCTCCTTGATGCGCATCGCAATCACAATCTACTGAAATAGCATTTGCAATTGTTATATAGACAATTGGCTTTTGATTTTCTTTTAAATAATCAGCAACTGCTTTGGCAGCTTCTGCCATAGATTCAATAAAATCTTTTTGTTCGTAGGAAACACTCCAACATTGATCAGGATCATCAGTCTGACCACAAGAGTGGATATAAGCCTTACCATTACGTGAAGCAATTCCAATTGATTGATTCTTCAAATTAGCACCAAATCCTCCCATAGCATGTCCTTTTCCATGAGCAAGATTAATAATAGAATCATAATTTTTAAAATTTTCCCCGATAATATCATATTGTAAATGTTTTCCATCATGAACAGGAATCTTAAATTCTCCATCTCCATCCATAATATCAACATCTGCAAAAGAAGTAAAACCATGATCTTCTGCTACTTTTAAATGATCTTCCTTTGTATTTCTCTCACCAGGATATGCTGTATTACATTCTATAATAGTACCGTGAAACTTTTGAACAAAAGGACCAATTAAATCTGCTTTTAAATAACCTTTAGAACCAGCTTCTCCAGTAGAAACCTTAACCCCTACTTTACCAATTAATTCTACACCTAATGCCTCATATAATTTTGTTAAACCATCTGGTGTAATTTCCTTAGTAAAATAAACTTTAGATTTCTCCATATAATCTCCTCCTAACAATATTATACCTTAAATATTATGAATTTTCGATAAAAAATTATTTAATTTTTCACCCTTAGGATGAAGAAAAATATCATCACTAGTACCCTCTTCTAGTATTTTTCCATCTCCCATAAAAATAACTCTACTACAAAAATTCTTAATAAAATTCATCTCATGAGAAACAATCATCATAGTCATACCATCTTCAGCAATCTTTCTCATTAAATTTGTAACTTCCCCAATCATCTCAGGATCAAGTGCTGAAGTGGGTTCATCAAATAAAATAATTTCAGGCTTCATAATCAAGGTTCGAATAATCGCAACTCTTTGTTTTTGCCCTCCACTTAATTCAGATGGATAAAAATTCTCTTTATCAGCCAAATCAATCTCTTTTAATAATCTTCTAGCTTCCTCTTTCGCTTTCTCTTCACTCATAATTTTTAATTTTACAGGAGCTAAAATAATATTTTCTAAAACAGTCATATTAGAAAACAAATTAAACTGTTGAAAAACCATTCCTATTTTACGACGTAAAACAGGTAAAGAAGAATTATCACTTATCTCTTGTCCTTGAAAAACAATCTTCCCACTAGTAGGCTTTTCTAATAAATTGATACAACGCAAGAAAGTAGATTTCCCACATCCACTAGGTCCAATAATACCTATAATTTCACCTTTCTCTACTTTTAAATCTATTCCCTTTAATACCTTTTTATTAGAAAAATTCTTTTTTAAATCTTTAACTTCTAGCATGATTTAATCTCCTCTCCATAAGGGCAAATAATTTAGTTAAAATCAAAGTAATGAATAAATAAATACAAGCAATTAATATAAGAGGAAAGAAATAATCATAAGTACGAGAAGCTATAATATCACTTGCTTTTGTAAGTTCTATAATACCAATATAAGCTCCAACAGAAGTTTCTTTCACTAGAGTAATAAATTCATTTCCTAAAGCTGGTAATATATTCTTTAAAGCTTCTGGTATAACAATATGTCTCATAATCTGAGAATAATGAAGTCCTAACGCATATCCAGCTTCCATTTGACCTTTATCAACTGAATTAATTCCAGCTCGTATAATCTCTGCTACATATGCTCCACTATTAATACCAAATGCCATAATACCGACAAGAACAATATTAACAGAGGTCGCTTTAAAGATAACATAATAAATAATCATAAGCTGCAATATAGAAGGAGTTCCTCGAATAACAGTTACATAAAGTCGAGATAAAGAATGAAAAAGTTTTAATTTACCTGTATTTGTATAAATATTTTGAACAATGGCAGCACAACTTCCTAAGAATACTCCAACAACAACTGCTCCTAAAGCAATGAGAATCGTATTAATAAATCCATCTATAATATATTGATATCTACCATCATAAATAATTGTATAGTAAAACTTATCACGAATAGAATTAGTTCGAGTAGTAGCATCACTAGACTTTACCCCCATATGTTGTAATAATATCTTATCAATTTTACCCTCATCTTGTAACTTTTTAATAACTGTATTAGCTTGATTTAATAATTCAGTATTTCCTTTTTGTACAATCATTCCATAATGATCTGTAACTAAAGCATCCGATAAAATAACTAAATTATCATCAATTAATTCCTTTGCAGGAACTTCATCCATAACAACTCCCTGTACTTTATCATCTTTTAAGTCTTGTATTGCTGCTAAAAACTTCTTCTCCCGTATCAAGCGAACAGAAGGATATTCCTCTGTTAAATAACTATCTCCAACACTACCTAATTGAACTGCAATCTTTTCATTTTTTAATTGTTTAGGATTATGAATATTACTTTCTTTTTTAACAATTAATACTTGTCTAGACTCCATATAATCAATTGTAAAATCAACCTCACGTGCTCTCTCTTCTGTATGAGATATTCCAGCTGCTCCTATATCACTTTTCCCAGTCTTTACTTCATTAATAATAGAATCAAACGCAACATCTTTAATCTCCAATTCCATTCCAAGTTCATCTGCAATCTCTCTTGCTATATCAATATCAACACCTACAATTTCTCCATTATCATAATACTCATAAGGAGCAAACCCCGCTTC
>CAMOGG010000052.1 GCA_946614095.1 uncultured Caryophanales bacterium
GATCATTCTCCAGAAGAATTATCATTTTATAGTAAAGCTACTACTGATATTGAATATCAATACCCAATGGGTTGGGGAGAATTGTGGGGAATTGCTGATCGTACGGATTATGATTTATCTGTTCATCAAGAACATTCTAAGACTGAATTAAAATATTTAGATCCAGAAACGAATGAAAAATATGTACCTTATGTTATTGAACCAAGTGTAGGTGTTGATCGTTTAATGTTAGCAGTATTATGTGATGCTTATCAAGAAGAAGAATTAGATGGTGGAGATGTTCGAGAAGTGCTTCACATTCATCCTGCTTTGGCCCCTTATAAAGTATGTGTATTACCTCTTGTTAAAAAGTATCATAGTGAAAAAGCTAATGAAATTTATCAAGATTTATCCAAACATTTTATGACTACTTATGATGAATCTGGAAGTATTGGTAAAAGATATCGTAGGAGTGACGCTGTTGGAACACCATGGTGTGTTACTATTGACGAGGATACTATTCAAAATGGAACTGTTACTGTAAGAGATAGAGATACGATGGAACAAGTTACAATGAAAATAGAGGAAGTTATTCCTTATGTTCAAGAAAGAATTCAATTGTAGAATTCTTTTTTTGTCAATTTGACAATTTTAGTGTAAAAAATTGTTGAACTATGTAAACTGACATATTATAATTTAACTATAAGGTAGGTATACTATCTATTATGAAGGGAGAAAAGTATGAAAAAGAATAAAAAACGTTTGAGTGTATTGGTATTATTGATATTGTTAGCCGTTGTTACAGTGGGATATGCACTTTTGAGTAGTTCTTTATCTATTAATGGTACTTCTCAAATTACCAGTTCTACTTGGGATGTTCATTTTGAGAATGTTTCTATTACAACTGGAAGTGTAGCAGCAACTGCAGCACCAACAATTGATACTTCTAAGCTTAATATTTCTTATGAGGTTACGTTAGCGAAACCAGGGGACTTCTATGAGTTTACCGTTGATGTTAAGAATGCTGGAAGTGTTGCAGCAAAGCTTAGTGATTTGCCTACTCTTACGGGAGTAAGTACAGAGCAAGATGTTTATACAAATTATACCTTTACCCATACTGATGGAACAGCAATTGCTAAAGGTGAGACTCTTGCTGCTGGAGCATCAAAGAATTTTAAAGTACGTGTTGAATATGATAAAAACATTAGTGCATCTCAATTACCAACTGCTGCTCAAAATATGACATTAACAGTTGGTATGGCTTACGAACAAGCATAATTATTATTATTATAAAGTATCTGTCTTTTGATGGTTTACTTTATAATTTTATATACTTACTAGTCTTTAGTAGGTATATAAAATTATAGAGTATAAGAAAGAATATAGAGGGGAATCTAATTATATGAGTAAGAGAAGTATTAAAAATTGTTTCTTAGGTATATTGTTTATTGCTTATATTTTAGCATATAAATTCTATATTTTTGAGCATTATATGAAGTATTCTGAGATTATTAGTGCTTCTTTTATGGTAGTTTTGTTAGCACTAGCAATTTCTTTTTTAGGATATCGTAAAGATAAACAGACTAATTTAGGAAGAAGTGTTTTTAAGGTTGTAGTATTTCATTTATGTTTATACTTCTTTGCTATTTATGGATTAGGATTGGTTTTAGGCTTTTCTAGAAATGGTTATTCACTATCTTTTTTAACATTAGTTGATAATATTTTTGCTCCAATTGTGGTTATTTTGATGAGTGAATTATTACGATATGTTGTTATATCTGCAAATAAGGATAAAAAGATTGTTGTTGTACTTGTTACATTCTTATTAACTATTTTTGAAATCTTTTTAAATACTAAAGGGATTCCATTTGATAATTTAAAAGAATTATTTCGTATATGTGCAACGATAATTCTTCCGATTATTATTAAAAATATATTGATGAGTTATTTATGTTATCATGTTGGAGTTCGATCTACACTTGTTTATCGATTGGTGATGGATGTTTATGTTTTCTTGGTTCCTATTGTACCAAATTTAGGGGAGTATCTTCAGTCTATGATTTTATTATCTTTCCCATTCTTAATATATATCAGTTCTTATGCAATGATTGATGATAGAATTCAAAGACAACAACCAATTTTTTATAAAGAAGGTTTTAATCCATGGGATATTCCAGTTGCAGTATTGTTAGTTGTAATGATTGTATTGATATCGGGATTATTTCCACATTATATGATTGGGATTGGTTCTGATTCTATGACACCTCGTATCAATAAAGGTGATGCTGTTATTCTTCGAAAACTAGAAAAGGATACTGTTTTAAAGAAAAAGGATATTATTGCATATTCCAAAGATGGTAAGGTTGTTGTTCATAGAATTGTTAGAATTGAGAATGGTTCTTATATTACAAAGGGAGATGCTAATGGTGGAGAAGATCCAAAACCAGTAAAATTAAAGCAGATAAAAGGTGTTGTTAAGGTGAAAATACCATTTATAGCATATCCAACTGTTTGGTTAAATGAATTAATTCATCGATAGGAGTGATAAAATGAAATTGAATGGAAAAGGAATCAGTTTATTAATTGGCGCTATTTTATTATTATGTGGGGCTTTTGTACTATATCAGCGTAACTTATTAGGATATGCACTGCTTTGTGTTACAGTAGCAGTTGTACTATTGATTAGTGCTGTTGCTTCATTGTTTCATAATAGTAATCCTACGCGTGTTTATGATAGTAAGATAAGAGATATTTTAACTACCTATGATTCTATATTGGTAAAGAGTAATAGTGTTCCTAAATTAGAAGGTAGAAATATTATTCTTGTAGAATCTATGGATGATTTAGTAGATGCTCAATTGGAAATTCGTAAACCAATTTGTTATTTAAAGCAAATTGAATCTTGTTCCTTTGTGTTGTTAGATGATAAAGAAGCTTATGTTTATGTTGAAAAGCTACATTCTGAAGATCTATCTCCAGTGGAAATTGAAATTGAAAATTTAAAGGTAAAAAAGAAGAGTGCAGAAGAGATGGATTCTGAAATGTTAAGAGATATTGAAAAGACTACAATTGTTAAGTTGTCAAATAAAAAGAGTTATAAGGTATCACCAGTTCGCAAGAAAAAAACACTTATGGAAGAAGAAATAGAACTTATATAATAATGAATAGTCAACGAGATAGTAGTTGGCTATTTGTTCTATTTAATATTTATTATAAAAACTGTTAGTTAGGAGAATCAATATGATGGAAGATGAAAGAAAGCAAGCTATAGAATATGTAAGAGTAGATGGAAGAAATTTGGCAAAAGTGCGAGATGCTTTTCGGGATGATGAAGAAGTTGTTGCAGCAGCTATATTAGGACGTGAATTTGGAGGTGTTCATGTTCTAACTTTTGCGAGTAAAAGATTACAAGATAGCTGTCGTGAACCTAATTCTAGATTGAATGAAATTATTGTAGCTGCTAATAAATGGCAAGAATTAAGAGAAAGAATTCGAAGCGCTAAAATATCTGTTGAAGAGAAAAATGAATTTTTACAGCAGATAGAAGATTTGAAGAGTTCTCTTTTAGATAAGTATTTTTTACATAAAAAGAAAAAAGATTCTCAATCAGAAGATGATTTTTATATGAATAATATTCATATTCCTGATGATTTAAAGAAAATGATTGATCAAGGAGTTGTTGGTACTTGCATGAATTATTCTTCTGATATGATTCATAATATAGCAGAGGGTATTTATCTTTATTTAGGAGAATTTGTTGGTGTACATTCTTCTAAATTTGATAAAATTGCGAATAATCATTTGGTAGATTTTATTTCTCGTAAGAATGATTTGTTTGGTATTCCTTTGAGATTTGGTCTTCGTGAATATTATGAAGAAATTCCTACTTATCCTGTTTTAGGTCAATATGGAAGAGATCGTGATATTACAGAGGCAGAAGCACCTTCTGATGTTGTATTTGCTGTTGATATGTTAAAGCTTTCTTTAAAAAATACTCCTGTAAGGAATGAACATCAAGAAAAAGTTTTGCAATTTTTGGAAAATTTAGATTTTCATTTAGCTGCTAAAGAATATGTTATTCGTACTGGAGAAGATGCTACTGTAATGATACAATCGAGACTTCATTTAAGAGAGCTCTTTGAATCACTTTCTATAGATGACTTTTATGAAGTCATTCAACCTTATTTTCAATCTTTAAATCCATGTGATGTCTTTAGAAATGATTCTATTGTTATAGAGGATGTAACAGAAAGTGCTAGAAATATTTTTACGAATATTGATCAATTCCATTTGAAAAAATCTGCTCACGCTATTTTGCTTGGAGGAAGAATACAAATATCTAGTGATAAGGGATATCGTGGTTCAGATAAAGAACAAGAAGATGCTGTTGGAAGTGTAGTCAGGGATGAAAGACATTTTATCAATATTGTAGCAGATGGTGTTGGAGGAGTAGAAGCAGGAGCCGTAGGAAGTAGGGAGTTGGTTCAAGAATTAACTATTTGGTATGATTCTTTACCAAGTGATGTTTTAGATAATGTGGAATTACTTTCTAAAATGTTAGATGAAAAAATATATGCTGTTCATCAAAAATTAATTTATAAGTATGGAGATAATCAAGCATTAACTACTGTTGTTGTGGCTTTAACAGCAGGAGATAAAACAATTTTAGCAAATGTTGGAGATTCGACAGCATACACTTATGTAGAAGGAACTGATAGACTAGTAGAACTTACAACTTTAGATTCTAATTCATATGGTTTAAGTTATGAAGAGGCAAGACATAATCCTAATAATAATGTTATTCGAGCATCAGTTGGTTCTTATTATAAAGATTTGCATTTACGTGTTATTCAAAATGTCGGACAAAGAATTATCTTATCTAGTGATGGAGTAACTGATTTAATTAGTGAAGATCATTTTAAACAATGTTTTAGGGAAAGAATACCTGCTAAAGATATTGTGATGAAGGCAAAAAATGATCCAGATGTAGAATCCGGTATTCGAAAGACTGTTGATAATATATCTGCAATTGTGGTAGATTTACCTAATGCGCAATTGCGTAGAGAGAGGGGGTATTAAGATGGCATTAGAAAAAGATAGAATTGTGATTTTGGATGAACAAGGGGTTGAGAAAGCTTTCTATAAACTATTACAGTTTACTAGTACAGAAACAAATCAAAGATATCTTGTTTATACAGATGATAAAAAAGATGAAGAAGGACAATTAAATTTATATAGTAGTATTATTGTAGAGAAGGATGGGAAGATAGAGTTTATTCCTGTACAAGAAGAAAAAGACCAAGATATTGTTAATCAAGCGATTATTCAAATGAAATTAGAACTTATGAATGAGGAGTAATCGTTCATGGTTTTTTCTATTTGTAGTTTTTTACTAGTTATATTATGTGGATTATTACCACCACTTTTTTGTTGGGTTGCTTATATTATTCTTTTTGTTATTTGTTTTATTCAATTTATTATTCATTTGGTTCATGCTAATCGTCATGATTTTCATAATAAAAAGGAGACAATATCATTATTTCTGAATTTATTATTTTTTGCGTTTTCATCTGTATTATTTACATTTACTCATAGTTATCATGAGGTTGTTAAGAGATTGAATCAGTATTTTCCCAATCAGTATCAAATAATTGGGTTAAGTTTTGATGATATAAATGATAATGATCTTACTTGTAAGTATTCCTTTCATGTGAAAATGAAAGATTCTTCTCAAATTAAATTTCATAGTGGATATTGTCATTCTAATGATTGGACTGCAGGTTATTTTGTTCATTATGATTATGCTTATTACTATATTCCTTACTATTTAGAAAAATATAATCAAGAAAATGGTACTAATATTCAATATTCTTATAGTGATGGAGAAGATATAATTAGTGTTTTATATGATTCTCTCAATAAAAAAGATGTTTCTTCCTTTATACAATCTTTATTATCTAGTACTGGAGATAAACATTATCAGTTTTATGTTATAAATGAAGAAAATGATCGTGAATTCTTTCTTGTTAGTTCTTGGAATCCTGATTATAAGCAATTTATTCGCATGATGTAAAAATTTAAAAAAATAGTTGACAAAATAAGGTTTTATGCATAAAATATTACTAGTCGAGAAAAAAGGAAAGAGATTTATATCCACCTGATCTGTGAATAACGATAGGTAAAAAGCCTGAATTATAATATTTTTTACATATTATTATTTGGTTTTTAGAGTGGATATAAATTGTATATCTGCTTTTCTTATTTTATGGAGGTGTTAGATATAGCAAAGGATAATAATAACATGTTGATTAATGATCAGATTAAAGTTCGTGAAGTTTTGGTTATTGGACCAAATGGGGAACAAGTGGGAATTAAGTCGATTGAAGATGCTAGAACATTAGCTAGTTATGCAGCTCTTGATTTAGTTTTGATTAGTCCTAATGCAAATCCCCCAGTTTGTAAAGTAATGGATTATAATAAATTCCGTTATGAAAGACAAAAAAAAGCAAAAGAAGCTTTGAAAAAACAAAGAGCAAATATGTCAGAACTTAAAGAATATCGTTTGTCACCAGTTATTGATGTTGGAGATTTTGAGACAAAACTTAGAAATGCAACGAAGTATCTACAAAAAGGGGATAGAATTAAACTTACAATTCGTTTTAAAGGTCGTCAAATGGCTCATACAGAATTAGGTAAGGAAGTCCTTGAACGTTTTGCCGATAGAGTTAAGGAATATGCAGATATTGAACAAAATCCTAAGTTAGATGGTAGAACAATGACAATGTTATTGATGCCAAAGAAAGACAATAAGTAATAAGTAGGAGGAAATAAAAATGCCAAAAATTAAAACACATAAAGGTACAGCAAAAGTACTAAATAAACGTAAAAATGATTATAAAATTGGTAAACCAGGTAGTAGACATAACACTGGTGCTAAAAGTACTAATTTTAATAGAAGTTGTAGAAAGGGATCTAACCTTAGTAAGGCAGATCAAAATAGATTAA
>CAMOGG010000053.1 GCA_946614095.1 uncultured Caryophanales bacterium
AAAAAAATAGTGTTTCACTATTTTTTTAATTTATGATATAACTTGAAGGCTATTTGATATGTTGTATACCAGAATTTTGAAATAATAAGGTCAAACTCTCCAATTAATTCTACGACGTGTCCTCCAAAGCTTTTCTTAAATAAATATAAACCATAGAGTGGGTTTTCTTGTCTAAAGTCTCCTGTGATTCCATAAAAATTATATCTTTGATAACCGTGCTCAATGGCATATTTAATACCAGCGTAATGTACGGTATAGGCTGATTGAAATTGCATTAGATTATCATCTGTTCCTCCAAAAAGAGATAATACTTCATTTCCATATATTAAGAATAGAATTGTACCTAGTGTTTTTTTATCTCCATATTCTTTTTTATAATTTTCTATTTTCTTCAGTTGTTTTTTTAATCTTTCTATGGACTCTTCATCTTGTTTATTGGTTGATTCATATTTCTTTTCATTCATTTTTAATAAATGATTGTCATGTTTATAAATTCTATCTTGTCGTTTTTTTTCTGTTTCTTCTAATTCATTTTCAGTATTTTTATAATATTCATTAAAATCAATATCAGCAATTAGTATTTTTAAAATACCGCTATCGTGAAGATTATCCCACATTGCTTCATAGTAAGATAGAGGTCTATCGACAAAGTCACGTCTATCACTAGTATGTTCCATAATTTCTTTAAAGATAGGTAATTCCTCTTTTGATATCTCATGTGTTTTAATACAAGATTTTTCATTTTTTCTTAATATTTGTCTTGTTTTTGATTCCATATCTTTTTGAACTTCTTCTTCGCTTCTTCCATTGATTTCAATTACGTGCATCCATCTTGGTTGTAGGGTATCTTGCATCAAGTTAAAGCCAAAGTGTTTGTATCCTAAATCTTTTAAATTTTGAACGCAGTCTTCATTGTTTATTCCATTTTCTACTATGTTTCCATCATTATCATGTTCCTTATACTCCACATATGGGTCTATTTTTATAAAAATTGCTTTTTCTTTTTTAGCAAATTTTTTTATTTCTTCCGTAAATGTCTTTAATAATTTCTTATTATGATAGTCTATTAAAAATCCACGAGGAGCATAAAACATCTTTTTCTTTATAATTGGTAGAGATTTTGATAGTATCATCGTAGCGGCTACAATTTTATTATTATCTTTTAATGCTAAGTAATATGCTTTCCAATTATTATGGGCTTTTAAGTCAGCCCATTCTTTTGTTTGATGAAAAGTAATTTGAGGATGCTTATCAGCATATTTTTTAAATTCTTTATTTGTTATTGTTTCTAATTTCATTTTTTAACTCCTTCTTACTTTTCTTTCTAACAAGCTTTCTATAGATTGGAACTAATTTTGTGAATATAAAGTACATAAAATGATTTGTGACGTAGTCCCATTCTCCCATAAATTCTACATAATTTCCACCAAATTTCTTTTTGAATTCATGTAAACCAAGTCTTGGATTGTCTTTACTTAAGTCTCCTATTGTTCCAAATTGATCATATATCTTAATACCTTTTTCTTTGGCATATTTAATATGCTCATAATAGGTATTATAATTTACATAAGTTTCACTTAAAATATTGTGATTTCCTGCATATAAAACCCATGCTTTATCGCCATATTCAATAATCATATGAGCACTTAGTGTTAAGTCATTTCCATATTCTTTTTTATAGTCTTTATATTTTTCTATTTCTTTTTGAATATTTTCTTTTTGTCTAGTTAGTTCTTTTAATTTTGCTTTTGCACTTTTACTCAGGTTATCGATTGGTAGAATGGATATTTGATTATTGATGTCTTTTAAATTTTTTTCTAAGGCTTTAATGGTTTTATTCATATGAATTTTTCCTAGAAATAAAGTTGCTTTACTGTTTTCATTACCATTAAAAATTTCGTATAATGTTTCATAATAATCTTCTGTATAGGAAATAAAATCTTTTCTATTTTCAGTTAAAGTCATTAAATGATAAAATTCATGAAGATCATTTTTTGTACCAATCAATACTTCTGTGTCTAGTTTTTTTGCTTTAGCAATTCTTTGTTTTGTTGTTTTAGAAAAATGGTTTTCAATGTCTTCTAGACTTTGTTCTAAATCAATACGAAATGTATATCTAGGTTGCATGGTTTCAAAGTTCTTAGTAAAGCCTTGATGTTTAAAACCTACTGATTTTAAAGTTTCAAATATTTCTTCGTAATCTGGATTCTGCTTTTCTTCTTGAAGATAATTATAAGAAGTTTTTATAATATCAGGATCTATTTTAATAAAAATAGCATTATGATTTTTAGCAAATTGAACAATATTCTTTGTCATTGTTCTTATTAGTTCTTTCTTTTTATAATCTAAGACAAAACCACGAGGAGCATAAAAATAGCACAAGTTCATTGGCAATTTCTTTTCTAATAAAAGAGTTGCGGCTACAATTTCTTGGTTATCATTTACTAATCCTAAATAATGTGGAGTAAGATTTTTCTTTATTTTTGAAAATTCTCCCCAAGAGAGAGATTGCAAAAAGTGGGATTTTGTCTTGTGATTTTTTATGAATGTGTCAAATTCTTCTTTTTCAATGTTTTTTAGTTTAAGCATTTAGGATACCTCACTTTCCTTCTTTATTAGTATATCATAGTTAAGGAAAATGAGTAGAAAATTCTTTAAATCATGTAATAATTGTCATCTTTTTTTAGATAGTTTTCTTTTTTTTGATTTTCTAATTGATTGATTCTTTTTTCTAATTCATTGATTCTATCATTTAATTGTTGGAGCTGTTTTAAAAAGTTTGGTGGACTTTGTTGTGGAGGAAAAGGGATTGGAAATGGATAATTATTCATCATATACGCCTCTACTTTCTATTTATTTTATGCATTTGTTGGTATTCTGTGATAAAATATACGATGGGTGAGTTTATGAGACTTAGAAATGTAAAAGGCAAAGAAGAAATTATGAATAATTCTTCTTACTTTATTGGAGATGGATCTCTTCATAGGGGACATTGGCATGAGTTATTTGGAAATTATCATCCTATTTATATTGAAATAGGTATGGGCAAAGGACAATTTATTATTGAAAATGCGAAAGCCTATCCTAATATTAATTTTATTGGTATTGAAAAGTATGATAGTGTGATTGCGAGAGCACTACAAAAAGCACCAGAAGGATTAGATAATTTATTTATGATTCGTGGAGATGCTTTACGAATAGAGGAGATGTTTGATCATGAGATTGATCATATTTATTTAAATTTTTCTGATCCTTGGCCTAAAGTTAGACATCAATTACGTCGCCTATCTAGTCCTGTTTTTTTAGAAAAATATGATTTGATTTTTCAAAATCATAAAGAGATTGAAATGAGAACTGATAATGAAGAATTATTTCGATATTCTTTAATTCAATTTAGTCAGCATGGATATATTTTTAATAACATTAGTTTTCATCTTCATCGTGATGAAATGCCTTCTATAACTACAGAATATGAAGATAAATTTTCAAGTAAAGATATGCCCATATATTATGTTTCTTGTAATAAATAAAATGTCTAATATAGTCAAACGAAATAAAAAATTTTTACATTTACTAAAAAAATGTTATAATGTATTAAGAGTAGGTGAAATATGAAAAGATTAATCGTATTACTCTCTGTTATCATTCTTTTTGTGACAGGTTGTAGTGTTACTAAGTTAGATGATAATGATATTGATACTAATATCCAGAATCTTTTGTCTAAAAAAGTAAAAATGCATAACGTTTATTATGAAGGGTATAAGTATTATTTACCTAAGGGGATTCGTTTTGTTGATAAAGATGATTATAATGCTATTTTGATGGATGAAAATAATAATAAGTATTATTTGTATGTTGATGCTGTTGGATATTATCATCATATGGAAAATGATTATGAAGAAAGTGCTACATCATACTATTCAAAAAAATTGGATTATCGTCATAAAACTGGATATCTTCAAATTGATGAGGTTGATTCTAATTATTATATTCAGTTTGTATTCCATTATGTGAAGATGGAAGCATATGTTTCGTCTCGTGATTTAACGAATACTATTAATAATATGTGTTATATATTAAGAACTGTTCAATTTAATGATAAAGTTTTAGAGAGTTTAATTGGGGAAAATGTTTTAGATTATAAAGAAGAAGATTATACATTATTTAAAGCTGATTCTTCCAAAGAATCATTCCTTGATGTTGTTGAAAGAGAAGAGACTGAACGATATAAAAAAGATTTAGAAGATGAGAAAATCGATTTAGACGAATAATGTGAAGAGGTGAACTCATGGGCGTATTAGATAAAATAAAAAATGCTCTTTTTGAGGTTGAATATGTAGAAGTAGAGGAACCGCCTAAGAAAGAGAAAAAAGCAAAAGTACGTGAAAAAAAGGAAAAAGAAAAGGTTAAAGATAGGACTAAAGAAAAGCCTATTGCCAAAAAAATTGTTCTTCCCGGTAAAAAAGAAGAAAAGATTGAAGAATTAGAGGAAGAGGAATTAAAAGATGAGGATTTTGAAATACGACCTAAAAATGAGGTAGTAAAGGATAAACCTCATGAAGAGTTTAAATTTATGGATGATAAAGATTTTCAGGTAGAAGAAGAATATGTTCCTGGGAATCCGGAGATATTACATGTACTTGATGAACAACATCATCATGTCTCACAAGAAGAAGTATCTAATGAGATAAAAGTAGAATCTCCAAAGGAGGAAGAAGTAAGAAATACTCCATCTTATGAAAATAGTTATTCATCTTCATATCGTGGATCTAATACTCATGATAAACTATATGGTATGGATACTTCTTATCATGTTCCTGTTCATGAATATGGCACATATGAGAAAAAAGAGGATAAGACTATTTTTAAACCAAGTCCCATTATTTCTCCTATTTATGGAATATTAGATAAGAATTATACGAAAGATGATGTTAAAGAAAAGAAAGAAGTACGACTTACTACTTATTCTCGTAGTAATGTTAGTGTAGATGATATTCGTAATAAAGCATATGGTGTTTCTGAAGAACCTGAACTTGTAGAAGATACAAAGTTTGAGGTAGAAGAGGAAGAGGATAATGTTTTAGTAGATTTAAGTGATCGAGCAAAACCTGAGGTAAAAGAACTTACTATGGGTGATGCTTTGGAATATTTTCAAGATTTAGGGTTAGAATATAATGTAGATTATGTTGATGTCAGTAAAGAAAAGAAAGACAATAGAAGGTCTACAAAAGGAGAAGAAAAGCCTGTTATAACGGAAAATATTGAACAGGAAGAAGTTTCTACTGAACCCCCTAAACATTCTAAAGATTTTTCTCAAGAAGTTCCTGGTGAAAATACTGTGGAAATCCCTTCGAAAGTAGTAAAAATTGAAGATGAAGCAAAAGGTGAAATGGATACTGCAGACGGAGATAATGATAATTTATTTGATTTAATTGATTCAATGTATGAAGAAAAAGGAGAATAAAAATGGAATTTTTAAATGTTTTTTTACCAATTGTATTATATTTAGTAGCAATTGTATTATTGATTGTATTTATTATTGTTGGAATTAAATTGATTAATTTATTGGATAAAGTTGATCGTGTTGTAGATAATGTTGAAGAGAAGATTAATTCATTTAATGGGGCACTAGCAGTTATGACAAGAACTGCTGATGGAATTGCTAGTATTGGTGATTCTGTAATAAATAGTGTTAGTTTAGGTGTTTCTAAACTAGTAAATATTTTTCATAAAAAAAAGAAAAAGGAGGAAAGTTATTATGAGTAAAGAAAGAAAATTTGGGTTAGGTCATTTTATAGCAGGAGCAGCACTTGGTGCTGGACTAGGAGTATTATTCGCACCTAAAAGTGGGAGTGAGACAAGAAAGGAACTAAAGAAAAAGTTAGATGACTTGGTAACTCAAGTAAAGAATATTGATATTAAAGAAGTAAAAGAAGATTTTGATAAAAAAGTTGAAGAAATTAAAGAAGGATTAGCAGATCTTGATCGTGAAAAAGTGATTGATATTGCTAAAGAAAAAGGAACTGCTTTAAAAAATAAAGCTCAAGAATTAGTGGATATGGCTAAAGAAAAAGGAACTCCAAAATTGAAAAAAACTGCACAAGATGTATTAGAAAATGTTATTAAAGTATCTAAAGAAGCTATAAAAAAATTAGAAGCTTAAATTAGATAAATCATGTAGAATATGCTTTTTATAGCATATTTTTTTTTGTTTAAGTTTGTTATATTGTAATTTATTTTATTGTGATGTAAAATAGTAGTATAAGATGAGAATAGGTGAGTGGAGAAATATATGACAAGAAAAAAACTAAATACAATTTTTTTGTTTGTAATAGCAGGAATTCTTTCTGTCATATCAATAGGCTATTCAGCTTTACAAAAAGACTTAATGGTGAGTGGAGATGTCTCTTACTTATATAATAGTAGAAGATTATATGATGTTTTAAGAAGAGAAGCTCAAAGTGGGAGTGGTCTTGCTATAGAATATACCGGTGCTCATCAAGACTCTATGGCAGGAGTAGGTTCCAAGAAAATATATCATTGGTATGGAAGTAATGATACAAATGGAACGGCTATTCAAGATAAGTTTAATGTCATATTTGCTGGACATTGTTGGCAGATGTTAAGAACTACTGATACAGGTGGAGTAAAAATGATTTATAATGGTGAAG
>CAMOGG010000054.1 GCA_946614095.1 uncultured Caryophanales bacterium
AAAGAAATTATTGAAAAAAATAGGATTAGCAATTTTTCTATCCACTATAATTATTATATTGAATAATTTTTTATCTCCAGTGTATTGTGACACAGATGCTGTAGGCAACGTTTCCATAGAGTGTTGTATAGAGCAAGCAAAGAGTGAAATAACAAAAGAAAAAGTTAGAATGTTTGATTTTTTAGTAGTTATCTTGATAATTTCGTTGATTTTTAAGAAAAAAAACAAAAAAAACAGTTGAAAAACCAATAATCTTTTGATATAATTCATTTTAGTTGATGCGAAGGGAGGGAAAATAGTGGCAACGAAAGTAACTGTTAGAGGTAATCTTGATCAAGCTCTAAGAAAGTTCAAACAAAAAGTAGCAAGAGACGGTGTCCCTTCTGAGTGGAAAAAAAGAGAAGCTTACGATAAACCAGGAGTTAGAAGAAGAGCAGCAAAGAAAGAAGGAATCAAGAATTCCAGAAAAAGAGATCGTGCAAATCGTAGTAGAGATTATTAAACATAGTAGTAAAATACTATGTTTTTTCATTGAATAATATAATTATTTTTTATATAATAGAACCAGGAGATGAGATTATGGTAGAACAATTAGAAAAAGATATGATAGAAGCAATGAAAAATAAAGAGAAAGAAAAATTAACAGTTATCCGTATGGTAAAAGCTTCTCTCAAACAAGAACAAATTGATCACAAAAAGGAAATCAATGATGATTTATTAATTGATGTAGTAAATAAACAAGTTAAAATGAGAAAAGACTCTATTACTGAGTTTGAAAAAGGAAATAGACAAGATTTAATTGATCAAACACAAGCTGAAATTGATATTTTAATGAAATATTTACCAGAACAATTATCAATAGAAGAAGTAGAAAAAGTAATTATGACAATATTCGATGAAGTAAAACCAACAAGTCAAAAAGACATGGGAAAAATCATGAAAGAAGCAACAGCCAAGTTAAAAGGAAAAGCTGATATGAAACAAGTATCAACCATGATTCGTGAAAAACTCGAAAGCATTTAATGCTTTTTTTTTCATATAATAACTTAGGTGATTGTATGCTAAATCAAGTAAGTAGTTTTATACAAGATAAATCCTTTTATTTTACTGTCTATGAAAATAAGATTCATATAATGAATTATAAAAGAATCATCATATTAGAAGATACCCACATATCTTTTTCAGCCAATAATCAAATTATCAATATCAAAGGAAATCATTTTACTCTAAAAAAACTATTGAATAATGAAATTTTAATTAGTGGTCAAATATCAAAAATAGAGGTATTACATGACTAATCAAGTAAAAGTAAAAATCACAGGAAAAAATCCAAACACGTTTCTACAAGAACTAATCAAAAAAAGAATAAATATCTATGAATTTGAAAAAGAAGAACATAGTATAACAATAAGAATTGATCAAGATGATTGGCAAATATTAAAAAAAATGAAAACCACCTATAAAATGAAGATTCTATCTTACTATGGAATTGCTAGAGTAAAATACCTAATTAAAAAGTATTATTTCTTCCTATTAGTTTTTTTATTAGGAATTGGAATGAATTATTTTTTATCAACAAGAATTTGGAGAATAGAAATTGTAAATCCCAATCAAAAAATAGTAAATCTTGTCAAAAAAGATCTACAAAAATTAGGATTGAAAAAGTATGAGAAAAAAGTCTCCTACCTACAAAAAGAATGGATAAAGAAAAAAATTCTAGAAAAAGAAAAAGATGATTTAGAATGGATTGAAATAGAAGAGATTGGAAGTAAATATATAGTAAAAGTAGAACAGAGAAAAAAGAATCAACAAGAAGAGATTTGTTTACCAAGAAACATTGTAGCAAAAAAAAATGCAATCATTCTAGAAATAAAAGCACAAAGAGGAGAAATAATATCTAAAAAAAATGATTATGTAGACAAAGGTCAACCAATCATTAGTGGATGGATTCATAATAAAGAAGATATTGTTTCAAAGAAATGTGCATTAGGTACTATATATGGAGAAGTATGGTATCGAATGAAAATATCAATACCAAAAGAAAGAATTATTACAACCTTCACTTCCAAAAAAAAGAAAGGAATTTCACTTACAATAGGAAAGAAAGATTATAATATCAATCAAAAATTTCGTACATATCAAAAAAAAGAGTATAATATAATAGAGGAACAAATAATACCATTAAAACTATCCATTACAGAGTTTTTAGAAACAAAATTGAAAAAGAAACCTTATCAAGAAAAAGAAATAGAAGAAATAGCGTTAGATAAAGTCAATCAAACAATGAAAAAAAGACTAAAAAAAGGAGAAAAAATCCTAGAGAAAAAAGTTTTGAAAAAGACAGTAATTAATAGTAAAATAGAAGTAGATATATTTTTAACAGTAAAAGAAGATATTACTGATTATGAAGATATTAGTAAAATAGAAATAGAAAAAAGGGAACCAGCGAAGGAGTGATTAAGTGTTCGAACCATTATCAGATACAATTCAAGGAGTTATTAATTTTACTTGGCCTATGATTATTATTTCGATGGTAATCATGATTTCATTTCGAATCTGTTATTTAATAAAAAATCAAGAAAAAATTGTTATTTATAAAGAATTATCAATGTTAATATTTGGAGTTTATATTCTAGGATTATTCCAAGTTGTAACATTTCAAGATGATGTATCTTGGTCAAGTAATAATTTTATTCCTTTTCAGGAAATATTACGATATAATATTACGAGTCGTTTATTTATTAAAAATGTTTTAGGTAATTTAATCATGTTTTTACCATTTGGATTTTTTACAAGTTATTACTTAAAAGTAGAAAAGATGACTTTACCAGTGATTTTAACACTCATTGCATCTGTATCAATTGAAGTAGTTCAAATGTCCATTGGTAGAGTATTTGATGTAGATGATATTATTCTAAATCTATTAGGAGGAATTTGTGGCTTCTTTCTTTATAATATCATTCGTATTATTAGTACAAAATTACCAAGTTTTTGTAAAAATGAATGGTTTTTAAATATTGTTTTCATTATGATTTTAATAGGAATAATCATTGTTGTAATATAGGAGTAATTATGAGTAAAGTAGAAATATTTGTATCCGTAGAAGAAAAAATAGAGGAATTAGATACGGTAAAAAAAGTACTAGAAAGTGCTATAAAAAAAGAAAACTTGAGAAATGTCTCTTTTAACGTTATTATAGTCAATAATTCATATATTCATGAGTTAAATAATAATTATCGTAATATTGATAGAGAAACAGATGTCATTACCTTTGCCTTAGAAGATGAAGATAGTATCATTCTTCCAGAACAAGAGAGAATATTAGGAGATATTTATATATCAATTGATAAAGCCAGAGAACAAGCTAGAGAATATGGTCACTCTCTATTAAGAGAATTATCCTTTTTAGCGGTACATGGATTCTATCATTTACTAGGATATGACCATCAAACTCCAGAAGAAGAAAAAGTAATGTTTTCAAAACAAGAGGAGGTATTGAAAGATTATGGGATTACTAGAGAGAATATTTAGAAGAACACCAAAGAGAAATAAAGAACAAGGTAGTGCTTTAGAAAGATATAGAAAAAGTTTTCTTCATGCAATAGAAGGAATCATCTATTGTCTAAGATTTGAACATAATATGATTATTATAGTAATAGCAACCATTGTAGTAACCCTTTGTGGATTCTACTTTCATCTTCATCCATTTGAATGGTTATTTGTCATTTCTATGTGTGGAGCAATATCTGCTTGTGAAATGATTAATTCATCTATGGAAGCAGCTATAGACTTGTGTACTAGTGAAATTCATCCATTAGCAAAAATAGCAAAAGATACCGCAAGTAGTGCAACACTTATATTATGTATTACTTCATTCATTGGAGCATGCATTATTTTTATACCGAAAATGATAGAGATACTAGGAGGATAATATGATAGAAAAATTAATTGAATTACAAAAAAATAGTTATAGTCCATACTCTCATTTTGCAGTATCAGCTATAGCCGTAATGAAAGATGGAAAAGAGTTTTATGGTGTCAATGTGGAAAATGCATCTTATGGTGCAACCATTTGTGCAGAAAGAAGTGCTATTTTATCAGCTATCAGTGGAGGCTATAAAAAGGGAGATTTTAAGGAACTATATGTCATGGTATCATCTGGTGAAATAGGAATGCCATGTTTCTTATGTCGTCAAGTAATCACAGAATTATTTGATAAAGATTGTATCATTCATTGTTGTTCTACCAAAGGAGATCAACAAGATTATACAGTTGCAGAAATATGCCCTTATCCATTTGGAGAGGATGATTTAAAATGAAATGTGGTTTTGTTAGTTTAGTAGGAAGACCAAATGTAGGAAAAAGCACTCTATTAAATAGTATTTTAGGGATGAAATTAGCGATTACCTCTAATGTTTCTGGAACAACCAGAAATGTCATTCAGGGAATTTATAATGATGAGGATTCTCAAATTGTATTTGTAGATACACCAGGTATTCATAAACCAAGCAATAAACTAGGAAGTTTAATGAATAAAAAAGCCTATAATAATACAGAAGGTGTTGATATTGTATTATTTCTAGTAGATATTGCCAAAGGCTTTGGAAGAGGAGACGAATTCATTCTAAAAAGAATCAAAGAAAAGAATATTCCCGTATTCCTACTATTAAATAAAATAGACTTAGTAAAAAACAAAGAAAAACTCCTAGAAGAGATCAATCATTTAAAAGAGTTACATGACTTTAAAGAGATAATTCCTATCTCAGCAAGTAAAAATGATAATGTCAATTTATTACTAGACTGTATCAAAAAAGAATTACCAGAAAGCGATAGAATTTTTTCAGAAGAAGATTTAACGAATGTATCAACTAGATTTATTATGGCAGAATTTGTAAGAGAAAAAGTATTAGAATTAACGCATGATGAAGTTCCTCATACCGTAACCTGCTATGTAGAAAACTATGAAGAAGATGAAAAAGTTGTTCACATTCAAGTATTAATTGTAGTAGATAGAGAAAATCTAAAGAAAATCATCATAGGAAAACAAGGTTCCCTTCTAAAAGAAATAGGAACTAGAGCAAGACATGATATGGAGCAATTCTTAGGAAAAAAAGTATTTTTAGAAACATATGTAAAAACCATAAAAAATTGGCGAGATGAAGAAAAATATTTCTTAGAATTAGGATTAAAAGAAGATGATGAATAAATTCTTACAAAAATCACCACTATATTTGTAGAGGTGATTTTATGAGTGAGAAAATATTATGGAAATTATTTCAAAAAACAGGAAATATTAAATATTATAACTTACTAATGCAAATGAAAAAAAAATAAAGAAGTGATGGGATGAAAATAGAAAGTGTAGAAGGAATAGTACTAAGTGAAACAAATTATAGTGAATCCAGTAAAATACTAAATGTATTAACCAAAGAACATGGCTTAATTGGATTAATGTCCAAAGGCTGTAGAAACATGAAAAGTAAATTACGTGGAGTAAGTAGGAAACTAATCTATGGAACGTTTCACATTTATTATAAAGAAAAAGGCCTATCAACACTAATAGGAGTAGATGTCAAGAATTCTTTCTCTAAAACCTTAATGGATTTAGAAAAAATATCCTATGCATCATACTTATTAGATTTAACAAATCAAGTAGTAAAACAAAATGATTCCAAAGAAATATTAGAACTATTAAAAGAAACTTTAGAAAAAATAGAAGAGGGATTAAATCCCGTAAATTTAACCAACATTCTAGAATTAAAACTATTAAACTTCTTAGGAGTTGCTCCTAGTATTGATTCCTGTACCCATTGTGGTAGTGAAAAACAAATTGTCACTTTATCAAGTGATAAAGGAGGATATATTTGTAAGAACTGTTATCAAGATGAACCATTGGTAAGTGAAAAGACTATTAAAATGATTCGGATGTATTATTATGTTGATATTAAAAATATAACAAAATTAGATGTTAGTAAAGAAGTAACAAGAGAAATTAATCAGTTCCTAGATGATTATTATGATCGTTATACAGGATTATATATGAAGAGTAAAGATTTTATAAAACAAATCAATCGACTACAAAATTAAAACTTTCCTTTTTCTAAAAAATACTATATAATGATATTGGTGATAAAATGAGTTATGTAGAATATATAATTATTGGATTAGTATTATTAGTCATATTACTCGCAATACTAAAAGCTACCAAGAAAGATGCTGGCTTAGATTTTAATAAACTAGTAGAGTTACTAGGAGGAAAAGACAATATTGTTAATACAGAAACAAATATGTCTCGTTTCAAAGTAACCTTAAAAGATGTTTCAAAAGCCAATAAAGAAGGAATTCAAAAACTTGGTGCCAAAGGAATTGTTGAAATAGACAATCAATTAAAGATAATACTAGGATCAGAATCTAAACAATTAAAAAAATATATTGATGA
>CAMOGG010000055.1 GCA_946614095.1 uncultured Caryophanales bacterium
AAAGAAACAATGGAATAAATTGTTTCTTTTTATAAGTATTTTTGCTTATATTCAATATATAAATTTAATAATTGTTTATATAAAGTAGGACTTATTTTATCCTTTATTTCTTCAAATACTTTAATATTTTCATCTAATAAATCCTGATAATGATATTGAATAAATTGATAGACAATAAGTAATTCATCTTTTGTATAGGAAATATTCTTCTTTCTAGCAAACCCCTCTATATCTTGAATCGTTAATTCATGGATATGTTTCTTAATAAAATCTTGATAAATAAATATCACCTCTCAAGAAAAATATATGAATTTTTAAAAGAAATATGTGATAAACTAGTAGTAGGTGAAAAGTAGATGAGAAAACGACACAAAAAAAAGAAAAAGTTTAACTATGAAAAAATACTTCAACATCGATTATTAATCTTATTAATAGGAACATTAAGCTTATTTACAATGATAATGATTAAAATAGTAAACGTTATGATATTAAAAGAAGATGATTATTCTACACAACTTGCTCAATTAACCTATACAACAGTATCAGGTACTAGTAGTCCTAGAGGAAGAATTTATGATCGTAATTATAATATTATAGTGGATAATAAATCTTTAAAAACAATTACTTTTCAAAAAAGAAAAGGAATGACAAATAAAGAGATGATTGACGTAGCAGAAAAAGTATCAGAACATATTGAAATAGATTATCATAGATTAACGAATCGAGCAAAAAGAGAATATTATTATGCAAAAGAAAAAGAAAAATGTGACAAATTAGTAACAGAAAAAGAAAAAGAAAAAGTTAGTCAGAGAAAGATGACTACTCATGATTTAGAAGAGTTAAAGATAGCAAGAATAAAAGAAGAAGATATTAATTTTGAAGAGTCAGAACAAAAAGTTGCTTATTTATTTTATTTGATGAATAAAGGCTATACTTATGAAGAAAAAATTATTAAAAGTGACGTTACAGATCAAGAATATGCTTATATTTCAGAAAATAATGAAAGTTTAGATGGATTTAATACAAAAATTGATTGGGAAAGAGTATACCCATATGGAGATACTTTTAAAAGTATGTTAGGAACAGTATCATCAACAACACAAGGAATTCCTGCGGAAGAAAAAGATTATTATTTAGAAAAAGGCTATAGCTTAAATGACCGAGTAGGATTAAGTTATATTGAGAAACAATATGAAGAATATCTTCATGGAGAAAAAGCAGTATATGAAGTTGTGAATTCTCATGAAACAAAATTAGTAAAAGAAGGTAGTAGAGGAAAAGATATTGTCTTAAGTATTGATATTAATCTCCAACAACAAGTAGAAAATATTTTAGCAGAACAAGTAAGAGCTGCGAAATATGAAGCAAATACCAACTATTATGACCATTCTAGTGTAATCATTCAAGATCCAAGAACAGGAGAGATTCTTGCAATGGCTAGTAAAAGAATTGTGAATGGAGAAATCATAGATAATACAACTAGTATTTTAATATCACCAATTACGCCAGGAAGTGTCGTAAAAGGAGCATCTATGCTAGTAGGATATAATGAAGGAGCAATTCATATAGGAGAAAAAATGCTTGATGAATGTGTAAAAATAGCGGGAATTCCAAAGGAAAAATGTTCATCCGTAGATAATTTAGGAGTTATTGATGATATTACAGCTTTAGCAAAGTCTAGTAATGTGTATCAGTTTAAAACTGCTATCCGTGTCAATGGTCAAGAATATTATCGAGACATGCCTTTATATTTTAAACAACATTCTTTTGATGTCTATCGTAAAATGTATCATTCTTTTGGTCTAGGAGTGAAAACAGAAATAGATTTACCAATAGAGAGTAATGGCTATTCTTCAGAAGATAAAGCCGCTGGAAATCTATTAGACTTTGTCATGGGACAATATGAGACTTATACGCCAATTCAACTATCTCAGTATATTTCAACAATTGCCAATGGAGGAGAAAGATTAAAACCTCACTTGTTAAAAGAAGTTCATTCTTCTAGTAGTAATGATGATATTGGAGAATTAGAACAAAGTGTAGAAAAGAAAGTGTTAAATACAGTTGACACAGCTCCAGAATATATGAACCGAGTAAAAGAAGGATTTATTGCGGTATTAAATTCCCCTGGTGGTTATGGTGTAGGATATATGAATCCAGTCATGCATCCAGCAGGAAAAACAGGAACCTCACAAAGTTTCTTAGATACTGATAATGATGGACATATCGATACAGAAACAATAACAAGTTCTTTTATTGGATATGCTCCATATGAAAATCCAAAAATGAGTATTATTGTAACTTCACCAGATTCCTCTCATCCAAACTCTAGTACGAATTATGCATCTTTAGTAACATATAGAATTACCCAACGAGTAACAGAAGCATATTATGCCATGTATGGATATTGATAAAATATAAGAAATGTGATATAATGAATCCATTAAAAAGGAGGGGTGAAGAATGGCAATAAAAAACTTAAAAGCATTTTTACCAACCATATTAGCTTTCACATTAATAAGTGCTATGAATACTTGTCAAAGTGAACGAGCAAGAAAGCAATCTCAAATAGGACAAATGACAGACTTTAAAGAAATTGAAGTAAAAACAGAAGATGTATTCAAGCCAATTAATCCAGAAATAATAGAAGAAAATGATACTTATGAACAAGTTGTGGAAGAAAAAGTGAATAGAATTCCATAATAAATAGAAAAAACTTTTGCAAAATAAGAAAATTCTGATATAATACTGATAGACGTGTAAGGAGGGAAGGAAAATGGCTAAAGTAGGAAATAGACAATATAAAACACTTGTATGTAGTGAATGTAAAGAAGAAAATTATAGAGAACCAAGAAATGTTAGAAATACAACAGAACGTCTTGAAATGAATAAATACTGTCCTAGATGTAGAAAACACACTGTACATAAGGAAAAAAAATAAAATAAGTTTTAAGCTTATTTTTTATTAGGAGTTGAGAAAATGATTAGTACAAATGATTTAAAAAATGGAATTACCATTTCATATGAAGGTAATATTTATGTTGTATTAGAAACACAACATGTGAAACCAGGTAAAGGAGCTGCTATTGTAAAAGCAAAATTAAAAAACTTAAGAACTGGTTCCATTATTGAACAGACTTTTAACGCTGGTGTTAAAGTCGCAACTGCTCGAATTGAAAAACAATTAATGCAATATTTATACAATATGAATGATGTATTCTATTTTATGAATATGGAAAGTTATGAACAATTAGAACTTCCAGCTAGTAATATTGGAGATCAAGCAAAATTACTAAAGGAAAACCTAGAAGTATATATTACTAGTTATGAAGGAGAAGTATTAGGAATTGACTTACCAGATAAAGTAGAATTAGTCATTACTCATACAGAGCCTGCAGTAAAAGGAAATACAACAACAAATGCATTAAAAGATGCAGAATGTGAAACAGGGTTAATGGTAAGAGTACCATTATTTATAGAAGAAGGAGAAACAATCATTGTTTCAACTGCAGATGGAAAATATGTATCAAGAGCTTAAGGCTCTTTTTTTTGACATATTTTTACAAAAAAATAACCAAGAAAAGAATAAAAATAAAGAATACTTTGCTATACTGAATATAGAGGGATGAATATGAAAAATGATATTAATAATAATATGATTAAATCAATTGGATTAATCATTACAGCTATTGTCTTGCTAGTAATAATACAAAGAGCTATAACAGAAAAACAAGAAGTATGTATTGATGCTAGAATAACAGATATCATTGAAACAACAGAACAAGGGAAAAAAACATATAAAGTATATATAGAATATGAAACGGAGGAAGGAATACAAGAAGATATGATAGAAGAGTACACTCCGGATATGAAAGAAAATGATATCATTTCAATTGATTGTAAAATGGAAAATAAGTATGACTTAATAGAAGATGGATTACTAGGAACCATTCTCTTTATGATACTCTTTTGGACATTGGGAATAGCTGGTTTTGGAAAAGTAATTTATGTAATACGAAAACAAAAGCAAGAAGAATATCTCAAAAGAGAAGGCGATACCATACTAGCAATCATTACTCATATAGATTGCAAGAACCCAAAGTTTATCAAAAAAAATCCGAAAAAGTATTTTATCCATTGTCATTGGATAGATCCAAGTAATAATCAAGAATATACCTTTAAAAGTAAAGAATTATTATTTAACCCAGCAAGATACCTGCAAAATGCAAATGCTTTATCTGTAAAAATAAAAAAAGAAAATCCCAAACAATATTTTGTAGATACCCAAGTATTAGAACAATTAAGAAAAAAAGATTTAGAAGAATGGGATATTATATTTCGAAAATTTGAAAGAAAAGAAATATCATTAGAAGAATATACAAAGAAGAGAAAAGAAATATTTAGTGAAGATTTTTGACAATATGGGTAATATATTTACAATTTCTTATCTGTAAAGTTTCTGTAAATAATTTCAAAATAGACAGATTTGTAGTATAATAAAGTTAGAAAGGTAGGTAGGAACATGGCTAAGAAAAAAAGAAAAAGAGCAAAACAACAAAACAATGAAATAATGATAGAGCTATATGCAGTAGTATTAATCATCGCAACCATATTAGGAATTGGTAAACTAGGAATTGTTGGTAGATTAATTGCTTCTTTTGGTTTGTTTTTAACAGGCTCTATTTATATTGTTTTCTTATTCTTATTATTTTTAGTGGGAATATATGCATTTGTTAAAAGAGAATGGCCAGATTTCTTTTCTACTAAAATGTTAGGTATCTATATGTTAATTATAGGTTTATTAACGTTTATGCACTGGGAATTTGTATCACAAAATAATGGCAATACCAATATGATTTTTAAAGAGACAATGAATCAGTTAGTAAAAGGCTTTAATAGTATTATGAATAGTGGAACAATAGGAGAAACAGTTTCAGTTGGAGGAGGTTTCCTAGGAGGTATTTTCTCTCTAGTCTTTTCTGAACTATTCTCATACGTGGGAATGCAAATTGTAACAATTACTTTAATGATAATTGGTCTATGCTTATTTACTGGTTTTTCAGTAATGGACTATATTCGTGAAAAAATAGATGATTTCAAAAATAGAGAAGAAGATGAAGAGGAGGACGATGAGGAAGACAACGAGACAGAAGAACCAAAGAAAAAAGTAATAATTAGTAATGGTAATGAAGAAGAGCCAGAAAAACAAGTGATTAAAAATATAGAAGAATTGAAAAAAGTACCAGTTCAAACAGAAGAACAAGTAAAAGAAGAAAATTCATCTCCACAGAATAAAATTAATCCTAGCTATCAATTACCATCCCTTGATTTATTAAACAAACCAAAAAAGAAAAATACATCAACTGATAATTCTGCAATAGAAGCAAATATTGAAAAATTAGAAAACGTTTTAAAGAGTTTTAATGTTATTGCAAAAGTAGTTGAAGTACATATAGGGCCTACCGTTGCTCAATATGAATTGGAGATTGCTAGTGGAACAAGAGTCAATAAAATTACTACCTTAAGTCGTGAAATTGCCCTAGCTTTATCAAAAAAAGATGTCCGTATTGAAGCACCAATACCTGGGAAAAGTACAGTCGGAGTAGAGTTCGCAAATGATGCGCCAGCAACAGTAAGTTTTTATGAAATTATGGCAAGTAAAGTCATGATGCAAGCTCCAGATAAAAAATTAATGGTTCCTTTAGGAAAAAGTATTATGGGGGACATTGGAGTATGTGAAATTAATAAGATGCCTCATATGTTAATCGCAGGTACTACTGGTTCTGGTAAATCAGTATGTGTAAATGGTATCATTTGTTCTATTCTAATGAGAGCAAAACCAGATGAAGTAAAACTTGCTATGGTAGATCCAAAAGTAGTAGAATTATCAGTTTACAATGATATTCCACATTTAATGTGTCCTGTTGTATCAGATCCAAAACAAGCAGCAATTCTTTTACAAAAAATGGTTAATGAAATGGAAAAAAGATATCATATGTTTGCTCAAACTGGTACAAAGAAAATAGAAGGATATAACGAATATGTAGAAAAATGGAATAAAAAGAATCCAAATGAGCCATTAGAAAAAATGCCATTTATTGTCATTATTATAGATGAGTTAGCAGACTTAATGATGGTAGCAGCAAAAGAAGTAGAAGACTCTATTCTTAGAATTACACAAAAAGCTCGTGCTGCAGGATTACATTTAATTGTCGCAACACAGCGTCCATCTACAGAAGTTATTACAGGATTAATCAAAGCCAACATTCCTTCTCGTATAGCTTTTGCAGTAGGATCAGGAATTGACTCTCGTACGATACTAGATCAAGTAGGAGCAGAAAAACTATTAGGAAAAGGAGATATGTTCTTCTTAC
>CAMOGG010000056.1 GCA_946614095.1 uncultured Caryophanales bacterium
TAGGAGGATTTTATATGTTTAAAAAAGGGAAAGATAAAGCTGTTGATTTTACTAGTTTGAATCAAATCTTAAAGACTGGTAGAAAGATTATGAACATTGGTTATTTTATGGCTATTGTTTGTTTAATTTTACTTGGTACTTATTTAATTAAAGAATGGAAAATACTAAAATATATTGGAGAGGTATTAGTTGTTATTTCGCCAATATTTATTGGGTTTTTAATTGCATGGTTTTTTGATCCTTTGGTTTCTTGGTTACAGGATAATAAGATTCCTAGGGTATTAGGATGTATTCTTGTTTATATTGCCATTATTGGAATATTATTTTTAATTGCTTATATGTTTATTCCATCATTACTTAGTCAGATTAAGGATTTTGTAAGAGCAGCTCCTGATATTTTTGAAAATATTACAGAGTTTGCAGTTCATTTTATTCAGAAGTTTGATAGTGGACACTTGATTAATATTACTTCTTTAAAGAAAGAAGTTACTCAAAGAATTACTGATTTTGGAGTTAGTATTGGTTCTGATATTCCAAAGTATGCTTTTCATATTGGTAAAGCTATTGTAAGTGGGGGACTTAATTTTGTATTAGGACTTATGGTTGGATTCTACTTATTATATGATTTTAATAAAGTAACTCAACATATTTATACGATTCTACCAGATAATTGGAAAGATGGATATCAAGAACTTGCTAATCGTATTAATACTTCTTTAAGAAGTTATGTACAGGGTGTATTACTTATTATGTTATTAGTATTTATTACACAGAGTATTGGTCTTACGATTGCTGGACTTGAGGCACCAATTTTGTTTGCGCTATTTTGTGCTGTTACTGATATCATTCCTTATTTTGGGCCATATATTGGAGCGATACCTGCTATTATTGTTGGATTTACTATTTCTCCAATTACTGGAATTTGTGCCATTATATCGATTCTGGTTGTACAATTATTGGAAAATAATTTCTATCAACCTTTAATTATGGGACATACGATGAAACTTCATCCTGTAACGATTATGGTTGGACTATTGCTTTTCCAACATTTCTTTGGTATATTAGGTATGGTTATCGCAACTCCTGTTATTGCATGTTTAAAAGTATTTATTACTTTCTTTAATGAAAGATTTCATTTCTTGAGTTTTATTACTGGAAGTGAAAACATAGAAGAAGCTATTGTGAATGAATGAAACAATGATAAAGGATGAGTACATGAAATAGAGAACTTATAGAGAGTTAACGCAGGTGGAAGTTAATAGGACTCTTTCATGGAAGCTACCTTTTGAGTTTTATCGGTTTTGGCCGTTATCAAAATTAAGACCAAGATAGGATGGTACCGGGCACTTTTTATGTCCTCCTAGCTAGGTCTTTTATTTGTATGAAAAGGAGAATAAAAAGATGAAAATATTTGTTATTGGTGGTAATGCAAAGTGCGGAAAGAATACTTTTGGAGAGTATTTGAGAGAACATTTAAAGGATTATGGTTATAAACCATGTGTTATGCATATTACAGAGCCTTTATATTCTTATGCAAGAAACTATTTTGATTGGAACGGAAATGATCAAGATAAACCTAGAGAATTTTTACAAAAAATGGGAATTGAAATTATTCAGAATAAACTTGGTAAAAAAGATTTTTTATTAAATCGATTATATGAAGATATTGAAGTATTAGAAAACTTCTTTGATGTTTTTATTGTAACAGATGCTAGACTTATTCATGAGTTTGAAAGTATTAAGAAAAAATATTCAGAAGTAGTTACAATTAAATTAGAACGTCATGATTATGATGATGAATTAAAAGAAGAAGAGAAAAATCATATTACCGAAAAAGAAATAGCAACTTATGATAATTTTGATTATATTATAGAGAATAGAGGGTTGAAAGATTTAAATAATAGTGCTCTTGAAGTTGTTAGAAACGAAGAGGGTTATGGGGGAGATTAGAAATGGTTATTGGAATTGATGGTCCTGCAGGAAGTGGGAAAGGAACGGTTACGAAGTTAGTAGCTGAAAAATTAAATTTAATTAATATTGATACAGGTGCAATGTATCGATGTGTTGCTTTAGCAGCTATTCAGAAACATTATAAATTAGAAGATAAAGATAAAATTATTCAGTTAGCAAAAAAAATTAAAATTGAGTTTGATGCTGATCGAAAAGTATATTTGGATGGAGATGATGTTTCTCATCGTATTCGAGAAAAAGATGTTACTAGTATTGTTAGTCAAATATCTTCTATTGTTGAAGTAAGAGAAGAAATGGTAAAACAACAAAGAAAGATGGCAGAAGGGCTAGATGTTATTATGGAAGGTAGAGATATAACAACTGTTGTTTTTCCTGATGCAGATTATCAATTTTATTTGGATGCATCTGTTTCTGAACGAGCGAGAAGAAGATACCTACAAAATAAAGAAGAAGGTATTGAGATGAGTTATGAAGAAATAATGGATAATATCGAAAAAAGAGATTATAACGATATGCATAAAGAAGTTGGTTCTCTTATGCGTACTGATAGACAAATCTATATTGATTCAACAGATATGACAATTGATGAAGTAGTTGATTTTGTCATTCAAAAGATTGGAGAGAAGTAAAATGAAATATATGAGTCATGATGATATTCGAAAAACATGGTTTCGTTTTTTTGAAAAAAATGGACATAAGGTGTTTGAAAGTGCTCCTTTGATTCCTATTAATGATGATAGTTTATTATGGATTAATGCAGGAGTTACTCCTTTAAAAAAGTATTTTGATGGTAGTGAAGTTCCCGATAGTAGAAGAATCGTTAATATTCAAAAATGTATTCGTACGAATGATATTGAAAATGTTGGTATTACAAAAAGACATCAGACTTTTTTTGAAATGATGGGTAATTTTAGTGTAGGAGATTATTTTAAGAATGAAGCTATTGGATTTGCTTTTGAATTGTTAACTAGTCCAGAGTATTTTGATATCGATAAGGATTTATTATATGTAACAGTTTATTCTGATGATAAACAGGCTAGGGAACGTTGGATAGAGGTTGGAATGAATCCTAGTCATATTATTCCTTTAGAGGGTAATTTCTGGGAAATTGGAGAAGGACCATGTGGACCTGATTCAGAAATATTCTTTGATCGTGGAGAAAAATATGATTTAAATGGAGATGCTTTAGAATTATTTAAAAAAGATGAAGATCAAGAACGTTTTGTAGAAATTTGGAATAATGTTTTTTCTCAATTTAATTCTCGTGAGGGAGTTAATCGAAAAGATTATCAAGAATTACCAAGTAAAAATATTGATACAGGAGCAGGACTTGAGAGATGGTGTTGTATTTTCCAAGATGTTGATAGTAATTTTGAAACAGATTTATTTTTACCTATTATTAAACATATAGAAAAATTATCTTCTTATGATTATGTAGGACAAAAAGAATTTAAGATTATAGCTGATCATATTCGAGCTATTGTCTTTGCTCTTGCTGACGGAGCAACTTTTGAAAACGTAGGAAGGGGATATGTTCTTAGAAGATTATTAAGAAGAAGTGTACGTTTTGGCAAAGCTATTGGAATAGAATGTCCATTCTTATATAAAATTGTTTTTGATGTTGTAGATGTTATGAAAGAAGCTTATCCTTATTTATTAGATAAGAGAGTAGAAGTGGAAACTAGAATATTAGAAGAAGAAAAATTATTCTTAAAAACACTTGAGGCAGGAGAAAGACGATTAAAAGAATTGGTTGATCATTCTCCAGATGGATATATTAGTGGAGAAGAAGCTTTTAAATTATATGATACCTATGGTTTTCCTTTTGAACTTACGGAAGAATATTTGGCAGATTTAGGATATAAAGTTAGTCGTGAAGAATTTGATCAATATATGAATGCTCAAAAGGAATTAGCAAAGAAGAATGCTAAGACAATTTCTTCTATGGCTAGTCAGAAAAAAGTATTATTGGATTTTAAAGAAAAGTCTGATTTTGCTTATGGTATTTATCGATTAAAGAGTAATATTATAGGAATTTTCTCTAAAGATGAGATGGTTCAATCTATTGATCATGATACTTATATTGCAACTCGTAGAACTTGTTTTTACGCTGAAAGTGGAGGACAAGTTAGTGATACTGGTATGATTATTGGTAAGAACTTTAAAGCTCGTGTTATTGATGTCTTTAAAGCTCCTAATGGTCAACATATTCATAAAGTAAGATTGTTAGATGGTAAAATTACTGTAGGTGATGAGTGTGAGTTAGTGGTTGATAAAGATCGCAGAAAAAGAATTGAAGCCGATCACTCTAGTTGTCATATCTTACAATATGCATTGCAACAAGTAGTTTCTTCTACGATTCACCAAGCAGGAAGTTATGTTGATGAAGATAAAGTTCGTTTTGATTTTACTTATGCTGGCAAAATGACGGATGAAAAACTACTAGAAGTGGAAGAATTTGTGAATCAAATGATTTCAGAAAATATTATTGTATCAACAGAAGTTATGCCAATTGATAAAGCAAAAAAATTAGGTGCAATGGCACTATTTAGTGAGAAATATGGCGATATTGTTCGTGTTGTTAAAATCGGAAAATCCATCGAATTATGTGGAGGTACTCATGTTTCTAATACGAAAGAAATTGGACCATTTGCAATATATTCTTGTGAATCTAAGGGAAGTAATGTTTATCGTATTGAAGGAGTAACAGGAGAAAAGATTGAACAGACGATGTCAACTGTTATTCAACCATATATTGATGAGAAAGTGAAATTATTAATGAAAGCTAGAGAAATCTTAGATGAAGCTCGTCGTAGTGGTATGAAATTAGAATTTGATGTTGATCTTAATCAGGAAAAACCCACTTCTTATAAAGACATTATTTATAATCGTAATGAATTAGAATATGTTCATCATGAAGTAAAAATTTTAGAGAAGAAGTATTATGAATTAAAAGAAAAAGATACTCTTCAAAATTTAGATATTTATCGTGAACATATTAAATCTATACATGGAGTTGATACTCTTATTATGAGATTACAAAAGAAAGATAATAATATATTAAAGAGTATTGCTGATAGCTTGATGAATGAAATGAAAAATGGATTCTTGTTCTTTATTAATGAAAAAGAAGATGGTAGTGTTAATTTTATTGCGAAAAGTAATTCCTTTGTTAATGCTGGAGAAATCGTAAAAGATGCTTCCTTACGTTCTTATGGTAATGGTGGAGGTAGTAAGACCTTTGCTCAAGGTGGAGGTAAGACAACTGAGCAAATTCCTGAAATTATTGATCATATAAAAAAGGTTATTCAAGATCATGAATAGTTATTTAATAGAGAGTTTAGACTCTCTTTCTTTAGAAGAAGAAAGAAAACGTATTATTCATGATTTAAAAATGGAAGATGTTCCAGTGAGTCGTTATGACTTAGAGGAAGCAACTCTTGAAAATGCTTTAGAGGATTTAGATACTTATGGTTTATTTAGTACTAAAAAAGTGATTCTTATTCAGAATATTGAATCTCTTAAATATGATGATTTTTCAAAAGACTTTGATCATTTATTTGAATATATCAAAAATCCTAATCCTGATTATTTATTGATTATAGAAGCAAGAAAATTAAATAATACGACAAAGGTTACGAAAAATTTAAAGAAAATATGTCAGTATCAAAAAGTAGAATTTGATTTAAAAAAATATATTCAGGATGAATTAAAAGGATATAAGGTATCTTCAAAAACGATTTCATTTTTAATGGAGTATTGTGAGAATGATTTTACTAAGATTATGAATGAATGTCATAAGTTAAAGGATTATAAGTATGATGAAAAAGAGATTAATGAAGATGATATACGTGAGATTGTAGTGAAAAAATTAGGAGATTCTAAGGACTTAACATTTGCATTTACAAGAGCTTTAGCAATGAAAGATAAGAGGGAAGCTTTAGAGGACTATCATGAATTATTATCTTATCAAATAGAACCTCTTAGTGTTATTGGATTACTTGCTAGTCAGATTCGTATTATTTATCAAGTAAAGTTATTAGAAAAACAGAATTTAAGAGATAAGGAAATTGCTGATGTATTGGAAGAAAAATCTGATTATAGAATTCGTAAGACAAGAGAACTTACTAGGTTATATTCTGAAGAGGAATTATTACGTCTTATGCAACAATTAAGTGATATTGATTACCAGATTAAAACAAGTGATGTGGATGGGAATTCTTTAATTGAATTATTTATTATTAATATGTAAAAAGTAGGGAAT
>CAMOGG010000057.1 GCA_946614095.1 uncultured Caryophanales bacterium
GCAGTATGAGATATAAAAATAGTTATAGATTTAAAAAAACAAAAAGAAATTATATATTAATATTAGGAATATTATTATTAGGAATCAGTATTGGATATGCTATTTTATCAACACCATTAAATATTAATGGTACATCAGAAATTAGTAGTACAACTTGGGATGTTCATTGGAATAATATTGTAGAAAATGAAGAAAATACTGCTACAAAAAATACTCAAGCGAAAATTGAACCTAATACAACAACTGCAACATTTGATATTACTCTTTCCACACCTGGTGATTTTTATGAATTTACCATTGATGCTGTAAATGCTGGAACAATAGATGCCATGATAGATTCTATAACTAATAAAGTTTATGCTGCAAATGGAACAACAGAAATATCACTACCAAATTATTTAAACTATACAGTAACATATCGTGATGGAATAACAGTTGCACCAAAACATCTTTTAGAAGCATCTACAACAGAACGATATAAAGTAAGAGTAGAATTTAAAAGAGATATTGACGCTAGTCAACTACCTACCACTGCAACGACAATAAAATTTGCCTTTACAATAAATTATGTTCAAGCAGACAATACTGCTGTAGTAAGAGATAAAAATAATCAGATATATGCATTCAATACTCTTGCAAACATTAATACATCCATTTCTAATCTAGGAACTACTTCAATGAATTATCAAGATATTATTAATTTTAGTGGACATAATTTCTATCTAAAACATATGATAGATGACCAAGATAGAATTGAATCATCATCAGTAGGCTATGTATTAAATAGTACTCCATATACACTAATAGGAGGAGATAGTGGAGCATCATTTGATACAAATAAAACAACACTAATCAATTCTTTCGGTAGTAGTAATTGTACCATAGAAGATCATTATGTATATTGTACATTACCTGGAATAGATGCAGATACGAATTATGATGGAACAGTATCAGCAAGTGATGCCACTCATATGTGTACTGTACATGCTAATAAATCTAGTGAATGTATGGAAATGTAGAGAATAGTTTTATTCTCTTTTTCATTGCTTAGAAGTCCAAGACTTGCTATAATAAAATAGGAAAGAAGGTATGATTATGGCAACTGCTCATATAGAAAGTAAAGAGGAAGACATTGCTCCAATCGTTTTAATGCCAGGAGATCCTCTACGTGCAAAATACATTGCAGAAAATTTCTTAGAAGATGCAAAACTAATTAATAAAGTAAGAAACATGTTTGGTTATACTGGTACATATAAAGGCAAAAAAGTAACCGTTTTTGCAAGTGGAATGGGAATTCCAAGTATAGGAATCTATTCATATGAATTGTATAAATTTTATAACGTAGAAAAGATAATTCGTATTGGAACATGTGGATCATTTCATAAAGATATCAAACTATTAGATGTCATATTATCAACTGGTGCATATTGTAAAAGCTATTTTGATGAATTATTAGATGGTGTAGATATTGATTTTATTCAATCATCAGAGTCTTTAAATCGTGATATTATGAATGCTGCCAAACTAAGAGGAGTAGATTTAAAAGTAGGAAAAACAATCACTAGTGATGTATTTGATTTATATTGTGATGATGAAGAAAAATTTCGCGGACACTTCCCAGATATGAATTTCCTATCAGTAGAAATGGAAGCGTTTGGACTTTTTTATATCGCAAAAAAACTTGGAAAAAAAGCATCTTGTCTAATGACAGTAGTAGATTCTTTATATGATCAAAGAAGCTTATCTAGTGAAGACAGAGAAACTTCTCTCAATAATATGATAGAAATGGCATTAGAGTCAATAAACTAGGAAAAAAGGGGTATACTAAAGAAGAGGTGACAAGCAATGAAGTACATAAAAAAAGATTTAGGTTCCTTTAATTTACACTTAATTAAAACAAAAAAATTTAAAACCACAACTATCCGTGTGGTTTTTCATACTCCAATAAAAAAGGAAGAAACAACAAAAAGAAATGTATTAACAGATATCTTACTACAATCAACAAAAAAATATGATTCTAGAAGAAGTCTAACAATTGAATCAGAAGAATTATATGCTGCAGATGTTTCAAATAGTAATCATCGTTTAGGAAATTATATTTTCACAAGCTTTACTTTACAATCATTAAGTGATAAGTATACAGAAGATGGTAACTTAGAAAAAGCAATAGAATTTTTAGGAGAAATTATCTTTCATCCAGATTTTACAGAAAAAGATAATATATTTAAAGAAGAAAAACTAGATATTGTAAAAACAAATGCAACAGTTGCACTAAATTCTATCAAAGAAGATTCATCTGGTTACAGTCTAATTAGAGCTTGTGAAGCTTATGATAAAGAAAGTCCAATCTCTTATCGAATGATTGGATATCAAGAAGATTTAGATCAAATTACTCCATCTAGTCTAAAAGAATGTTATCAAAAAATGATAGATAATGATTATGTAGATATCTTTGTAGTAGGAGATTATGATTCCAAAGAAATGCTTTTATTGATAAAAAAATATTTTAAATTTAAAAAAATCAAAAAAAGAAAAGCTCCATATTTATTAGAACCAAAAAAATGTCGTAAAAGAAGATTATTTGCTAAAGAAACAACAGATAATTCTCAATCAAAACTTGCAATGATTTGTCCATTATCAAAATTAACAGAATATGAAAGAAATTATCCTTTAACCCTAGCAAATCTAATATTAGGTGGAGGAACAGATTCTAAATTATTTAAAGAAGTAAGAGAAAAGAATTCCCTATGTTATACAATTCACTCTATGGTAAACAAATTTGATAATATTTTAATCATTATGGCTGGAATTGATCGAGATAATTTTAATAAAACAGTAGATTTAATTACGGAAAATGTAAACAATATGAAAAAGGGAAAATTTTCAGAAAAAGATATTCAAATAGCCAAAGAATTTTATAATACAGCAGCAGATGAAGTAGAAGAAAGTGAATACCGTATGATATCTGAAGTCTTAATGCAAGAAGTATTAGGATTAGAACCATTAAAAGATAGAGTAAAGAAAATGAATCAGGTATCAAAATCAGAAATTGTAAAAGTATGTAAAAAAATCAATATGGATACAGTATTTTTATTAGAGGGGGTAAAGAATGAAGAAAATTGATTTAGAAGGATTAGACATTTCAGCTTATACAGAAACTCTATCCAATGGACTAGAAATTTATATGTTACCATATGAAAATAAGAATAATTACTTTATCTCTTATGCTACTCGTTTTGGTAGTGATGTCTTAGAATTTGAAAAAAATGAAGAAATTACAAAACCACCACTAGGAATAGCCCATTTCTTAGAACACAAAATGTTTGAACAAGAAGATGGAGTAGATCCATTTACTTATTTTTCCAAAAGTGGTACAGATTCCAATGCATCAACTTCTTTTGATAATACTCAGTATATCTGCTATGGTACAAAAGAGTTTACAAAGAATTTAAAATATCTGATTCGTTTTGTAAGTAATCCATATTATACAGAAGAAAATGTTGAAAAAGAAAAAGGAATAATCGCAGAAGAAATAAAAATGTATCAAGATATTCCCGATTTTAAATTAGAAATGGAATTAAGAAAATCTCTTTATAAGTATAGTGCTAGAAGAATTGATATTGCAGGAACAATTAAAGAAATCAATAAAATAAAAAAAGAAGATTTACATACTTGCTATAGAAATTTTTATGTACCAAACAATATGTTTCTCTTAATTGTAGGAAAATTTAATCCAGAAGAGGCAATAGAAATCATTAAAGAAGAATTAGAATATCGTCATAAAGAAAAACTCCCAACGATTGTAGAAAAAGAAGAACCTGAAGCAGTATATAAAACCTCTAAAACTCTAAAAGAAAATATCGAAGTACCAAAAATAGCTTTTGGAATAAAGATTCCAACAAAAAAAATAAAAATGGATTCTTTAGAATTAGATTTATATCTCAATATGATCACAACGATTCTATTTGGTTCTTCTTCAGAGTTTAGAGAAAGAGTTCGAAAAAAGAAACTATTAAATAGTCTATATATGGAATGGGAAAGTATTACAAATATAAAAACATTCTATATAATGGCAAGCAGTATCAAACCTAAAGAATTAATAGAAGAAATTAAACAAGAATTAGAAGAATTATCCATCTCCAAAACTACTTTTGAACGAATCAAAAAAGTATGGATAGCAAATGAAGTAAAAATGATTGATAATATTGATTCTACGGTAAATAACTTATATGATGATATTTTAAAATATAAAAAAATCATACCAAATAAGATAGAATTAATTCGTAATATGAAAATAGAAAAATGTAACAAACTAATAGAACAAATAAACTGGGAAAATCAAAGTATTATAAGAATGGAAAAGAAGTAAAGGAAGTTTATCAATGAATAAAGATGAATATAAAGAAAAAAATATAGAGATGATGCAAAAAAATGAAAAAGAAGAAAAAAAACAATCACACGTAGTAAAGATAGAAGAAATTGAAATTAAATCATTGTTAGAAGAATCATTAACAAAGGAAGAAAAATCTTTTCTATTGGGAAAAATTATCTCTAATTTGCAATTAGAAGATATAGCATCACAAGAATATGCCTCTTCGATTTATCACTATTTATTAAATAGAGAAGGAACATACGAAGAGAGTGAAATTAATTTTATTACTTTTTTCACTATATATTTAAACTATAGAAAAATTAAATATGATGAAGAAGGAAATGTTAGGCAAGGATATAATAAAGTGAGAATTCCTAGTATAGAAGTAACACCTTATGTTCAGGAATCAGAATCAGCTCTTGCAGCATATAGTTTATCTACAGTTTATATTAGTAGTGAATTAAGCATAAATCCATTCAAAGATGGAGATAAAGATTGTTTATTTGCTTACATACAAGCACTATCACATGAAATGGTACATTATAGGCAAGACTATGAAGCATCCCATGGATTATTAACAGAATCATCCTTTAAATGCATCCTAGAACAAGCTATTAGATGGCAAGAATATGATGACAATAGCTTAAATTATCGCTTTCGTGAAACTGAAGTAGAAGCTCAAATAGAAAGTATGCAATATGCTGTAGAATTAGCGCAAGAATATTTTCCAAGCTATCTATCATTTCAAGAAGAGATGCTTTTTAGAAGAGAAAACTATTTAATGGAAGAAGCCTTATCTTTTCAATATGATGATGAAAAGATTTTAGCACTAAGAGATTTTTATGATATTGGTTTGCTAAGCATTGCTGTAGCAAAAGGAATTCAAAGAAATAATATTACAATAGATTTATTAAAAGTATATCCACAATTATTAGCTTTTTTTGATGAAAATAAAAATATTAGAAGTGAAGAAGAATTATTAAAAGGATATCAATTTGCAAAAGAGACCAATAATCCAATTTCAAATATTTATGAACAATTTCTAGTATATATTTATCATAAAGAGCCAAATCTTCAAAATGAATCTTTATCATCAGAATTATTACAAATAAAAAGATCTTTTATCATTAGTCAAATAGAAAAAGAAAAAAAATTTTTAGAGCAAATTGAATATATGATTCATTACCGGGAACATGCAATTACTAGGATAACAAGAAGATGGAAGCTTAACGTAGAAGAAATAATAAAACAAAGAAAAGAAAGAATAAAGTATTATAAAGCATTTATAGAAAGTAGATCAGAATTTAGTGAAACAGATGAAATTCAAAATATAATAAATATAGAATTAAATGCATATGAATTACTATTAGATAAAATTGATAAAACTGTAGCAATAGATAATATGTTAGACAAAGTGATAAAGAATGCGAACTATAATAATAAAAAATAGAGAGGTATAGAATGAGAACAGAGCAACAATTAAAAAATGAAAAACTAGCATGCTTAATTCTTTTACAAAAATATATAGAGGAAAAAGAAGAGGAGAAAGCATATTTTTTAGCCATGAAAATAGAAGAATTAAATAGTAAACTAGAACAAATTAACAGTATTTCAAAAAGAAGATAGAAAAATTATCTTCTTTTTGACGTTAATATTGTATTTAATATAATTGTAAATTGTAAAACATAAAAATCCATGATAAAATAAAATCATATAATAGGAAAGTAGAGAGAAGTATATGAGAAAAATGAGAAAAAATAAAAAGAAAAATAGTATCATTCTATTAGTATTACTATTACTAG
>CAMOGG010000058.1 GCA_946614095.1 uncultured Caryophanales bacterium
CTTTTTCTGCTTCCTTTGCTTCAATTTGTTCTTTTATCATTTGATCTAATTCTTCATAAGCAGAATCTCTTTCTACTGCTTCATCATATTTTCCGGCTAATGGTGAAGAGTTAATCACTTTATTTCTTGTAATATCATCAATTACTCCCATTTTACTTTGTGGTGGCAAAATAGTTGCTTTTTCAACTATTTCTGGTTCTCCATTTTCATTTTGGAATGAGATTAATGCTTCTCCTGTACCTAATGCAAGGATTGCATCTGCTGTATTAAATTTTGGGTTTGTACGAAAAGCATCTGCTGCTACTTTAACAGTTTTTTGTTCACTTGGAGTATATGCTCTTAGGGTATGTTGTACTCTATTTCCTAATTGAGCAATTACTTCATCTGGAATATCTGTTGGGCTTTGAGAAATGAAGTATAATCCGATTCCGCGTGAACGGATTAATTTCACAACTTGGGTAATTTGTTTTAATCTGTAGCTTGGCATATTATCAAATAATAAGTGTGCCTCATCAAAGAAGAATACAATCTTTGGTTTTTCTAAATCTCCTACTTCTGGCATGTTATTAAATAAGTTTGTAAGTAACCATAATAAGAATGATGCATAAAGATCAGGAGATTGGAACAATTCTACGGCATGTAAAATATTAATAATACCTTTTCCATTTGAATCTGTTCCAATAAAATCATTAATATCTAATTCTGGTTGTCCAAAAAACTTATCTGCTCCTTGATTTTCTAGTGTTAATAAGCATCTTTGAATAACCCCTATACTTTGTGTTGTGATATTTCCATACTTTGTAATAAAATCGTTTTTATTTTCTCCAACATATTGAAGTAATAATCGCAAATCTTTAATATCATCTAATTTCCATCCATTATCCCCAGCAATTTTATAAGCAATTGCTAGCATTCCTTCTTGTGCTTCTGATAGTCCTAACATCATCGATAAAATATCTGGACCAACAGAGTCAAGTGTCGTACGAATCGGATGTCCACTTACTCCTAAAATGTCCCAAAATCTTACTGGAAAGTTTTTATATTCAAATCCTTCAATTCCTAATTTTTGAAGTCTACTTGTTATATTTTCATTTGCTTCTCCCATCATCGCAGTTCCAGCTAAATCCCCTTTAACATCTGCTAGAAAAACAGGTACTCCTGCATCAGAAAATGACTCTGCCATAACCTTTAGAGTAATCGTTTTTCCAGAGCCACTAGCTCCTGTAATTAAACCATGACGATTGGCTTTATTTAGTAAAATAGATAATTCTTTATCTTCACTTTTTCCTACTACAATTTTATTATTAATATACATAGAAAAGACCTCCTTTAAGTTAGTTCTATTATATCATGTATTTCTTATTTATGTTATAATTTTTATATTAAGGATGTGATAGTATGTTGAAAGTATCTCATATTTCTAAATCTTATGATGATATTCAAGCAGTAGATGACTTATCTTTTGTAGTAAGAGAAGGAGAAATCTTTGGATTATTAGGCGTAAATGGAGCTGGTAAAACTACTACTTTTCGTATGATTGTAGGATTGCTTGATAAAGATCAAGGAAAAATCACATTAAATGGAAAAGAAATTGATTATTCTTTAACGGATCAAATTGGTTTTATGACAGAAGAGAGATCCTTATTATTAAAACTATCTGTAAAAGAACAAGTATATTATTATGGAACTTTGAAAGGTATGAGGAAAGATATAATAGAAAAAGAATTAGATTATTGGTTAGATAGACTTCATATTACTGAATTTAAAAATAAAAAATTAAAAGAATTATCAAAAGGAAATCAACAGAAAGTACAATTTATTACTTCTATTATTAATCGTCCTAAACTATTAATCTTAGATGAACCATTTACTTCCCTTGATCCTTTTAATGTATCGCTACTTGTAGATATTTTAAATGAATTTAGTGAGTCAGGAACTATTGTTATATTCTCATCTCACAGAATGGAACATGTAGAATTATTCTGTAAAAGATTATTGATTCTTGTAAATGGAAAGTCTGTTTTAGAAGGAGATTTAGATGAAATAAAGAAAAAATATCGTAAGAAAAATATTCATATTCGAGGAGATATTATTGAAAATGATTTTCTTTCTGTTGAAGGAGTTGATAGTATCCAAACAACTTCTGATGAAGTTATTGTAACTGTACGTGATGACTCATATATTTCTTCTGTTTTTGATATTGTAAAGAAGAAGAAAAATATAACGAAATTTGAAGTAGAAGATCCTTCTTTAGATGAGATATTTGTATCAATTGTGGGTGATGTTTATGATAAATAAAAGAAGATTTTTAGTAAAAGAAAGCTTAAAAAGAAAAATACTATCTAGATGGTTTTGGGGAATTAATATTGTTTTATTCTTACTGATAATTATTTCATTTAATATTGATAGTATTATTCGTTTTTTTGGAGGAGATTTTAAAGATACAAAGACTCTTTTAGTAATTGATAATGTTTCTATTTATTCTGACTTTCAAAAAGAATTTGATAGAATATCTGAGGTAGCAGTTACAGAATATCAGTTAAAAAGCACTTCTATTTCTTTAAGTGAATTACAAAAACAAGTAAAAAATAATAACCAATTGATTGGTATTGAAATTCTTCCTGATTCTAGTAATTTCTTTCATGTAAATATTTATTCTCAGAATGGATTATCGTCTATTAATACAAATTTGATTCAATCTTCTTTTAATAATATTAAGAAAAATATTGCTTTAAAAGATTATGGTATAACAAAAAATAAAATGGATAAAATAGAAAAAGCTGTTGATGTTGATTCTATTGTTTTAACGGATAAAGTTGTTAATAATAATAAAGATGTAACAGCTGCTGTTACCGTAATCACTTTTATTGTACCTTGTTTCTTTTTAATTACAACATTGGTTCAAATGATTGGGTCAGAGATTAATGAAGAAAAAACTACTAAGAGTATGGAAATCATTGTATCCAATGTTCCTGCAAAAGACCATCTACTTGCGAAGATTGAAGCTTGCACTATTTTTACATTTGTTCAAATCCTTTTATTACTATTGTTTGTGGGAATTTCTTATCTTTTTCATTCTGGTAGTGTTGGTACTTTATCTGAAGTCTCTACCCAAGGATTTACAAATGCTATTATGTCTGACATCTTTTCTAAAAATTTATTGACAATGATAAAGTCTGTTCTTCCTATTTTATTTATTTCTTTTTGTTTTACTCTTGTTACTTATGCGTTACTTGCTGGAGTACTTGCTTCTATGACCACTAATATTGATGATTTTCAACAACTTCAAACTCCACTTATGATGATTATATCTATTGGATTTTATCTTTCTTTATTAGCTGGGTTATTTGAGGGTTCTATTTTTATTAAAATTATGTCTTTTATTCCTTTAGTTAGTTTTATGCTATCTCCTACTTTATATATGCTAGGTCAAGTATCACTATCTTCTGTCATTATTTCTTCTTTCTTAGAATTTCTATTTTTACTTATCGTTTATCATTATGGGATTAAAATCTATCGAGTAGGAATTTTAAACTATTCTGGGGAACATTTATGGAGAAAAATTATCAAAGCTTTAAAAACAAATTAAAACAAGTAGTAATTCGCTACTTGTTTTCTTATTTTTGTAAACTATATTTCATGATAAGTTCTTTTGTTACTTCTCCTGTTTCTGAGAGATAGTCATTGATATTATATTTTTTCTTTTTTACTTCTTCTTTGGAATAGATTCCTTTTGTAATCCATTCTAATTGTCTTATTTCTTTAGAAACAATTAGGGAACTACTTTCTTTTCTTTCTGATAATTGCCATACCATCCAACTTAAATCATTAGAGTCTAGGTAGTCTATCCATTTTTTAAAGTAATCTAAATATACATATCCATCTCCTGAACCATCAGTTGCGGCACATTCGGTAATAATAACTGGTAATTTCTTTTCAATTGCTAGTTTCAAATTATCTTGAACTGTATAAATATCATTTCCCATGTAAGTATGAACGGCATAAATAACATTTTCTTCTGTTAATGGATTATTGATAACAGATGGAGTATCTTTACACCAGTTTGCTGTTCCTACTATGATTACTGATTTTGGAGAATTATTTCTAATGGTTGCAATTAACTCTTCTGCATATGGTTTTATTTCATCATCCCAAGTTACTTCATCACCATTTGGTTCATTACAAATTTCGTATAAAACATTTGGTGAATCTTTATATAACTCTGACATTTCATTAAAGAATTCTTTTGCTTCTTCTTTATATGTTTGTGGATTATTATCATCTAGAATATGCCAATCTATAATGACATAAATGTCTAATTTTATACAATTATCTACTATCTCTTTTACTTTTTCTTTTTGTGATGGCTCTGCAATATAGCCTTTCATTTCAGGATTTGTAAACATTGCTATTCGAAAGATATTAATTCCCCATGTTTCTTTTAATGTCTTTAGTGTATCATATGTAATAATATCTCCATACCAATAAGGGCTATGACTATTAACTCCTCTTAGATGAGTTATTTCACCATTTTCATTTACAATCTTATTCTTTTGAATTCTTAGCCATCCATTTTCTGATACTAAGTGTTTTTCTTGTTTTTTAATTATTACTTGTTTTTGATGTTGATTGAATCCAAATACAGATGCAATTATTAATAATATTGTTGCGAATGATAAAAATGCCTTTTTCAATCCTAATTCTTCTTTTATAAAGTTCTTTGTTAAATTTATGAATACTAGTGGATTATATTTTTCTGTTCTATTTTTTATAACATCAATATCTTCCTGTTCTTTTAAGCTTAAATCAAACATTACTGCAATTGTTAAATAGAACAAATTTGATACTAACCAGAATATTGGAATGATATAGATATCCCAACGATAGTCTATAGCTCTATGAATCGATAAAGCTAGCGCAATAATTGTTATTGTAAAGATGATAATGTGACATATCATCATATATAGATTTGCTCTGGTCATTACATTTTTTTCTTTTTTCTTTGGACTTACATAGAACTTCTTACTACCTATATTAAATACTTCTCGAATTAGGTCTAGGGATACGGTTGGAAAAAGAATGGTTTCATAAATTCGATTCCAAGTAGAAGATGTTGCATGCCCTTCTGTAGCATCTACAATGTATCTTTTTAGAATATATTGAATAAAGAATAAAACAGTAAATGTAATAATACTTCCTTTGATAATTCTTACATTAAAGAATGGGAATAATAATGGAATAATCATATATAGAATTTGTCTTAGTCCGTATGTCCAATAATATAGTGTTGAAAAATAATCTGCTTTTTGTCTTAGAGTTAGTCCTTTATTTCTAATTACACTATAATTTTTAAATGTTTGAATACATCCTCTACTCCATCTACATTTTTGTTTAATGTAAGAGTCTAAGTTATTAACATTTAATCCAAAAACCATTTTTTCATTGATACCAATTCCTCTATATCCTTTTGATTCTATAATTATTCCTGTTGCGATGTCTTCTGTTACACTTTCTGTTGCGAATCCTCCAGCTTCTTCTAATGCTTTTCTTAAAAATACTGTATTTGTTCCACAATAGATAACAGAATTTGTATAATTTTTAGCCATTTGTATTTTATTAAAGAAATAGTCTTGTTCATGTGGTATTTTACCAATTAGTTTAAATCTTGCTTGATAAATATCAGGATTTCTAAAGTTTTGTGGAATTTGAACAAAACCTACATCTTTATTTGCTATGATATGTGGGACGGTCTTCATTAAGAATTCTGGTTTTGGTTGCATATCTGCATCAAATGTAACGATATATGGTGATTTTGTCTTCTTAAGTGCATGATTATAATTTCCTGCTTTAGCATCTTTATTATCTTTTCTTTCAATGTAGTTAATCTTCATCTTTTTACAAAGATCTTTCATTTCTTTTCTTCTACCGTCATCACACATATAAATATGAAGTTTTTTCTTATCTGGATACTTCATTGCTTTAATTTTTTTGATTGTTTCTTGTAATAATTCTACATCTTCATTAATAGTCGCGATTAAAATATCTATTTCAGGAAATTCTTCTTTTTTGATTTTTGGAGTTTTTGGGGAATCTTTTTTAAATAGTAAAACATTAAAGTAATAAATACTATAAACAAATGCTTCAAAGAATTCTAGTACTACAAT
>CAMOGG010000059.1 GCA_946614095.1 uncultured Caryophanales bacterium
CATTATCAAGTATGTTAAAAGGAAAACAAGGACGTTTCCGTCAAAACTTACTTGGAAAACGTGTTGACTACTCAGGACGTTCAGTTATCGTAGTAGGACCAAGTCTAAAAATGTATGAATGTGGTATTCCAAAAGAAATGGCGCTAGAACTATTTAAACCACACGTTATAAATGGACTTGTAAAAAAAGAAATAGCTAATAACATTAAAGCAGCTAAAAAAATGATTGAAAATCAAGATCCAAGAGTATGGGATGTAGTAGAAGAAAAAATCAAAGAACATCCAGTAATGCTAAACCGTGCACCAACACTACATAGACTTGGTATTCAAGCATTTGAACCAAAACTAATTGCAGGTAGAGCAATTCGTCTTCACCCATTAGTATGTGCAGCATTCAATGCCGACTTCGATGGAGACCAAATGGCTGTACACGTACCAATAAGTGAAGAAGCACAAGCAGAAGCAAGAATATTAATGCTTGGTGCTAATAACATACTAAAACCTTCAGACGGACAACCAATCGTTGCTCCTGGACAAGATATGATATTAGGTAACTACTATATCACAATCGAAAAAGCAGGAGAAAAAGGAGAAGGTAGAGTATTCAAAAATGATAATGAAGCATTAATGGCATACGAAAGAAGAGAAATTACACTTCAAACACGTATAGCTATACCAGTTTCATCATTCAAACACAAAGTATTCCCAGATACATATAAAGGAAAATACTTAGTAACAACTCCAGGAAAATTAATATTCAATGAAATATTCCCAGATTCATTCCAATACATAAATGATGGATCAGAAGAAAACATTGAAAAAGTAACTCCAAAGAAATATTTCTTAAATCAAGGAGTAAATATTCCTGAAGAAATAGCTAAAATGGAACTAGTAAAACCATTTGCTAAAAAAGTACTTACAAAACTAGTTGCTCAAATCTATAAAAGATATCAAACAACTGAAACATCAGTAATGCTTGATAAAATGAAAGATTTAGGCTTCAAATATTCAACATTATCAGGTATCTCAATAGGTATCGGAGATATAATTGAATCAAAAACTAAAGAAGAAGTACTTGAAGAAGCAGGAAATACAGTTAACCAAATCAATAAACAATTCAAACGTGGTTTAATAACAGATAGAGAAAGATATGAAAAAGTTGTAGCTACATGGAATGAGGCTAAAAACAAAATAGCTGACGAACTATCCGCTGCAATTAAAACAGATAAAGAAAATCCAATATCAATAATGATTGATTCGGGAGCTCGTGGTAACCTATCTAACTTGAACCAAATGTCAGGTATGCGTGGACTTATGATGAAGCCAACAGGAGAAGCTGTAGAAATTCCAATCACATCTTCATTCTCAGAAGGTGCAAACGTTTCAGAATTCTTCTTAGCAACACACGGTGCAAGAAAAGGTGCAGTTGATACAGCCCTTAAAACAGCCGATGCAGGTTACTTAACAAGAAGACTTGTAGATGTTGCTCACGATATAATTGTAAAAGAAGACGATTGTGGAACTGAACAAGGAGTAGTTGTTGAAGCATTTATAAATGAAAAAGACAATACTCAAGTAGAATCACTAAGAGATCGTATTGTTGGTAGATATACAAGCAAGAAGATTATTAATCCAGAAACAAAAGAAGTAATGTATGACAAAGATACATATATTACAGAAACGATAGCTGATAAAATTGTTGAAGCTGGAATTACAAAAGTATCAATTAGAACAGTATTAACATGTAAAACAGAACATGGTGTATGTAGAAAATGTTATGGTAGAAACCTTGCAACAGGATCAATTGTTGAAATTGGAGAAGCAGTTGGTATCATGGCAGCACAATCAATCGGTGAACCAGGTACACAGCTTACAATGCGTACTATCAACTCAGGTGGTGTTGCCGGAGACGATATTACACAAGGTCTTCCACGTGTACAAGAATTATTCGAAGCACGTAATCCAAAAGGAAAAGCAAACATCGCTGAAATCACTGGTAAAATTACTAAGATTGAAGAAGATGGTGGAAAATACATAATCGACATTACAAACGATGCTGAAACAAGAGAACACATAACAAACTACAGTGCTAAACTTGCAGTTGAATTGAATCAAGAAGTTAAAGCAGGTCAAAGACTTACTCATGGAGCAATATCTCCAAAAGAGTTATTAACTGTTACAGACCCAATAACTGTTCAACAATATATATTACTTGAAATTCAAAAAGTTTACCGTAGCCAAGGTGTTGATATCTCAGATAAACACGTTGAAGTTATGGCAAAACGTATGATTTCAAAAATTAAAATAGTTAATAGCGGTGATACATTATTCTTACCAGGAACATTAGTAAATATTAACGAATTCTCAGATGTTAATAAGAAACTAATCATTGAAGGAAAACGTCCTGCAACTGGTAGACCAGTATTACTAGGTATCACAAAAGCATCTCTAGAAACTGATTCATTCTTATCAGCAGCATCATTCCAAGAAACTACAAGAATATTGACTGATGCAGCAATACATGGAAGAGTAGACCACTTAAACGGATTAAAAGAAAACGTTATAATTGGTAAACTTATTCCAGCAGGAACTGGAGCAAGAGAATATAAGAAAATTGATTATAAATTAGAAGTTCCAGAAATAAAAGATGAACCATTAAATATGCTAGAAGATGAACTATTAGCGTAAAAAAAATAGACGAAAGTCTATTTTTTTGTATAATAAAGAAAAAAATTGATATATTATATATCAATTTTATTTTAACTTAGAACTAATAAATTTTCTTATTTCCTCAATTTCTTCAAATTTGGCTGCACTAACATTACCTTGATTACTTGATAATTTAAATGTGTGGTAGCACCCAATAAAAGAAGCAGAAAAAATAATAAATATACCAACTACATAAAAATTTAAAATCATAAAAGTAACACCTATGACTAATGCAAAAAACAAACTAAGACCTAAAACTATAAAATCAATTCTTTGCTTTTGAGAATGCTCTAAATCAGAAATTCTACTTTTTAAATATTCAATTTGATCATCTTGATTCATAGACATATCGTTCATATTAGAAACAACATTATCATAAACGATACTGCTTTTACTATCATTTTTATCATTAATATTAATAACCATCTTATTCTTTTTCATAAAGACCCACTTCCTTGGAGAAATATTATATATATTTTAACAATAAAAGTCAAATATTATTTGACTTTTTTAAAACTCTGTAATAAAATAAAACCGTAAAAAAAACGCAAAGGAGTATTTATGGAAAAAATAAAAGAAGAAGGAATAATTTTTGAATCACTAATCAATATATTCACTGTTGAAAAAGGAAAACTAAAGATACTTCTAGAAAAAAAGCAACAAGAACCATACAAAGGATATTGGAAACTTCCAGGTATGAATATTAAAGAAGATGAAACACTAGAACAAAATATAGATAAAGTATTAAATGAAACAATAGGTATATCAAAAATATATAAAGAACAAAATTACACATTTTCAGAAATTAATAGAAAACCAAATAAAAGAACAATTGCAACATCATATATTGGAATATTAGACAGTAATTTAATAAAAGAAACAGATATAGAAACTAAATGGTTTACAATAGATGAAATACCGAAGATGGCATATGATCATAAAGAAATAATAGAGAAAGCAAAAGAACTCTTAAAAAATAGATTAATAAATACAAATATACTTAAAAATTTATTTCCAAGCGATTTCACACTTCCTGAATTACAAAATATTTTTGAAAGCATAATGAATATCAACCTTGATAGAAGAAATTTTAGAAAAAAAATAATAAACCTAGGATTGATAGAAGAAACAGGATATAATAATGTAGGAGGAAGTGGAAGACCAGCAAAACTTTATAAATTTAAAGATGATATTAAAGAAATAAATATTTTTTAAATCATATTAAAGGGGGATAAATATGATAGAAGAAAAAGTAATAAAAGAATCTCTACAAAATCTATATGACTTAATAGATAATTATTATAATAATTATTTAGAAAAAAATAAAAGTAAGAATTTACAAGAATACAAGCTTTATCAAACAAGTATTTACCGAAATATTTCAGAAAAACTTATTCCATTTACACAAATATTTGATTTAAAAAATGAAAACCCATATATATTAACAGACTTTGAAACAGAAGTATTAAGAAATTATATTGGAATTTATAATAATGGAAAAAAACAAACAAAAAAAGAAATTAGTAAAATCTTCAAAGTATCACCGCAAACAATAGATAGAACATTAAAAAGAATAATAAGAGATTTTATGGCCCCATCATATCAACAACAATTTCTTGATGAAAGAAATGGACTTATAAAACAAAGTATAACAAATAAAAACAAGAACAAAATACTTGAACTTGATATTAGCTTTTTAAATATTACAGAAAACCTAGAAGAAATATTAAGACTAGAAAACATAAATACAATAAATGATATTCTAAATATTGACATAGAACAAATAGAAAAAATTAACATTAATCACGGCTACTACTCACACTTAAAAATATTTCCAAAAAGTATAATAAATGAAATACACAGCATAGGACTAAATTTCAAAAGAGAAAAATTGTTAAAAAAAACAAATGATGAATTAAAAAAACTAGAAATTCAAATAGAAGAAGTATTGAGTATAGAACCAAAGACACAAAAACTAAAAACAGTCGCAGATATACTATTAGCGCAACAATTTGAACCAGAACTATTAAATATATATAGTATAGAAGAAATATTAGAAATTAACTGGTTATTATGCAATTCAAAATTAGAAGAAGCTTATAAGAACTTCATATTATCACAAGTAATAATAAAAAAAGACAATAGAGTGGTAAAAGATAACAGAGAATTAGTAAAAAGAAATTTTCCATATATGGATGGATATGAAATAGACGAGATAATGGATGATACAGAATCATTATTTGATATATATAATAAAAATAGGTACATGTAAAGCACCTATTTTTTTAAAAAAACTATTGACAACAAATGATAAAAAATGATATATTATTATCGCATTTAATTTAAGGGTTTACTTCGGTAAATCCAAAATTAAAATCAAAATTGATACACCTGGATATGTGTAAAGAAAGAGAGGTGAAAAAAATGCCTACAGTAAATCAATTAGTTAGAAAAAACAGAAGTGCAAAAGTTAGAAAACCAAAAGCTCCAGCTTTAAACATTGGTTTTAACAGTAAAGACAAAGTTAGAACTAATCAAAACTCACCACAAAAGAGAGGAGTTTGTACTCGTGTTGGAACAATGACTCCAAAGAAACCAAACTCTGCCTTACGTAAATATGCCCGTGTTAGATTATCTAACGGAATGGAAGTAACTTGTTATATTCCAGGAGAAGGACACAACTTACAAGAGCACAGTGTTGTTCTAATCCGTGGTGGACGTGTTAAAGACTTAATCGGTGTTAGATATCATATTGTACGTGGTGCAATGGATACAGCTGGTATCGAAAAACGTCGTCAAGGTCGTAGTAAATACGGAACTAAAAAGCCAAAAGCTTCAAAATAATAGATAAATAAGAGAGGAGGATATTACATGCGTAAAAGACGTGCAGTTAAAAGAGATGTTTTAGCAGATCCTATATATAACTCAAAGCTAGTTACTAAATTAATCAACAATATGATGATTGATGGAAAAAAAGGAAAAGCACAAACAATCCTTTATGATGCTTTCGATATGATCAAAGAAAAAACAAACAAAGATCCTATGGAAGTATTAAATCAAGCAATGGAAAATGTTATGCCATCACTAGAAGTTAAATCTCGTCGTGTTGGTGGAGCAAACTACCAAGTACCAATTGAAGTAAAACCAGATAGACGTCAAGCTCTAGGACTTCGTTGGATAATACAATATGCTCGTTTAAGAGGTGGACACTCAATGTCTGAAAACCTTGCTAACGAATTAATAGATGCATCAAATAATACTGGTGCAGCAGTTAAAAAACGTGAAGATACTCACAGAATGGCAGAAGCTAATAAAG
>CAMOGG010000060.1 GCA_946614095.1 uncultured Caryophanales bacterium
ATCATCGCATCAATTGTTCCATCATTAACTGCATCTACTGTAAATTCATAAGTATCTCCTGGTTCTTTAAAATCTACATTAAAGGATACTTCTGTTTTACCTGTAGAGATAGTAGCTGGTGTTGTTACTGTTGTGACATTGTTACTACTTAGTTGAATATTATTCCAATATACATTCCAACTAGCAGATGATACATTAGTTGTTCCATTAATATTTAATGTTGTATTTAAATAAGCATAACCAATACTAATACCTAATATTAGTAAGATAAATAAATAATAAATACTTTGCTTCTTATTTCTTCTCATAATAATTCTCCTTGAATCCTTCTATCTTATCTAAATTATAACGGAATACTTTTATAAGTTCAATATAATTATTTCAAGAAATTTACAAAAAAGTTGGAAAAAATTTTCTTTCCTGCGAATAATAAATTGAAGACACTTCTTAGATGTTTTTCCTTTTGTAGGGGCGGTTACTCTATGAAAGGAGGGATTTTATGACTATTAGAGAAAGATCTTTCTTTACTATCATACTTCTCCTATTTACATTAGTATTTATTTTACTATTTAAATAGAAAAAACATCTGAGTCCTATGGACTTCAGATGAATCCAAAAGGAATTCGTCTGTCGAAAAAGACGTGTCTTCCTTATATTTATTATATACTATTTTTTTATAAAAAGAACTTTTTTGTACTTTTTTGTTTACAATTACAAACAAATGAATTCTTCTAAGCATTCTTTTCTACTTTTGTAATATCTAATCCTTTATCCATTAATTCATCCATACTAAGTAATTGTTGCTGAATAACAGTCATCAATGAAATCTTTGTTTCTTCCTTTCCTCGAACTGCAGGAGTCGTTATAAAAACATATTGACTCTTTGGATATGGAAATTCATAACGATATTTCTCATCTTCAAAAATAACTTCAGGCTCTGGTAAAGTAATCTCTTCTCCATTCTCTACATTTTCATCACTATTATCTTTCTTTTTCTCTGCTTCTTCCTTCTTCTTTTTTAAGTCTTGATAATTTTCTTCTAGTTCACTAGGAGTTTCATCTGATATCTCAAACATAAATTTAAAATCATCATCTTTATAAGTACAAAAGTCTGCTTGAAAAACACTATCTTTTGGAGCAATATAAACATCCTCTACTAAATTACGATGGCATTGATAAACAATAACATCATCAGAATAATAATGATCCATATTAGTATAATATTCAGTTGTACTATCACTAAGAATTCCGCCATAAGATAATTGATCTTTCATATCTTCTAATATAGAAGAATCTTTTTTTAAATAAGAGAGAAAATCTTGTGACTTATGATTCTTCTCTATTTGAATTTTATCGATACAATAAGTATATACTTTTACATCTTTATCAGCATAATACAATATAGAGCCTTCACTACAATTTTGAACTGGTATAACTTTTAAAGAAGAATCAGCCTTCTTTTCTACCCAAGTACTAGGAATATCAGTCTCTAAAAACAAAAATTTAAAATGAAGCTTACTAGACTCCTCTAAAGGTTCTTCAGTAGAAACAAGAACTTTTCTTTTTGCTGTATAGAACAATCCCTTATAGGTTTGTATTTTTTTGCGAGAAAAATACTCTGTTTGATTAAATACAGGTACTTTTCCATGTTTCATTCTAAGATAATCTACTCCCGCCGTAACACAACCAACTACAAGAACGAGAATGATAATCATCTTTATAAAATTCTTGATAACTTTCATAATATCCCTCTTTATCTTATCTACATTATAGCAAAAATCATTCAATATGAAAAGAGAAAACAGAATAGATTCTTCTATTTTGTCTTCTCTTTATCTTTCGCAACAGTAAGCATTAATTTAATACGATTTGTCTGATTCGTATGACTAGCTCCTGGATCATAATCAATCGCAATAATATTAGCATCAGGATATAATCTACGAATTCTTTTCATAACAGACTTTCCAACAATATGATTAGGTAGGCAAGCAAAAGGCTGAACACAAATGATATTAGATACTCCATCTTTTATTAATTCTACCATCTCAGCCGTTAAAAACCACCCTTCTCCAGTCTGATTTCCTGTAGAAATAATACCATCTACATTCTTCGCAAGTTCATAAATATTTGTAACATTACGATAATTTGTATTCTGTAATTGTTGCTTCACATATCTTTCATAAAAATCAATTAGATTTAAAAATTGATGATTAAAGAATGCAGTTTTTTTGGAAGTTTTTAATAGTTTTTCACGAATCATACCATTATAAGCACAATACTTCACAAATCCCATTAATTCTGGAACACAAACTTCTGCACCTTCACTTTCTAATTTTTCTACCAAATGATCATTTCCAAAAGCATGGTATTTAATTAAGATTTCTCCTACAATACCAACCTTAGGCTTTTTCTTCTTTTTGATTTTAATCTGTTCAAAATCATCAATAATACCTCGGATATTTTTTCGAAATTCAAATAAATTACCTCTAGTAATCGCATCACTTGTTAGAGCTTGCCATTTCTGATAAACCTCATTAGCTGAACCAGGAGTAACTTCATAAGGACGAGTAGCATATAATAACTTCATCATCAAATCCCCATAAATAACACCTTGTAAAGCCTTATTGGCAAGAGAAGGAGTTACCTTAAAAGCTTGTTCTTTCTCTAAACCACTAAGATTTAATGATAAAATAGACACCTTTTCAAGTCCTGCATCTCTTAAAGCCTTCCGAATCAAGCCAATATAATTCGTAGCTCGACATCCACCACCAGTTTGCGTAATAATAACACTAGTATTATCTAAATCATATTTGCCACTTTGTAATTCATGAATAAGTTGTCCAGTAACCAAAATTGCTGGATAACAAGAATCATTGTTAACATATTTTAACCCCGTCTCTACCATATCGTCATTCGTCTCACTTAACCATACTGCATGATATCCTTCACTTTGAAGCATAGCCTCAAAGATACGAAAATGAGGGGCAGACATATCAGGAAATAAAATAGTATGCTTCTTATCTTGTTTCTTAAAATAGTTTTTTTGATAATGATATGGTTGATAAGTATGTTCCTCTATTCTCTTATTCATAGAAGCTATCAAAGAACGAATTCGAATCTTAGCAGCTCCTAAATTATTAATCTCATCAATTTTTATTGTCGTATATAGCCGATTATTATACTTTAATATTTCTTCTGCTTGATCGGTAACAATAGCATCCAATCCACATCCAAAAGAGTTTAAGTTGACAAGTTCTAAGAATGGATATTGACTCACAACATCAGCGGCATGATAAACTCGAGAATGATAAGACCATTGATCAACAACACGAAGTTTACTCTCAATATTAGATAAATGACAAATAGAATCTTCTGTAAAGACAGCTAACCCTAAAGAATTAATTAATGTATCAATACCATGATTGACTTCTCGATCCAAGTGATAAGGACGCCCCGCAAGAACGATGGCTTTCTCATGATGCTTTTCTACATACTCTAAAAACTCTTCTCCCTTACGTCGAACCTCTTCCTTAAAGCGTTTTTGTTCCATAAAGCCAGCATGAATTGCTTCTTTTAATTCTTTTTTAGAAAAATGATATTGCTGAAACTCTTCTAATTCTAAAATTCTTTCTAACATTCCTTTTTCTGTTAAAGGTAAAAAAGGATTTAAATAAGTAATATGTTTTTTCTCTAAATCTTCTACATTCAACTGAATAGCTTCAGAGTAAGACTGAACAATAGGACAATTAAAATGGTTATCTGCAGTAGAAAACTCTTGCTTTTCATACATAATACATGGATAAAAAATAGTTGTAATACCTTTTTCTATTAAGTTAATAATATGTCCATGAACCAATTTAGCAGGATAACAAACAGATTCAGATGGCATCGATTCAATTCCTTTTTCATATAAAGCATGATTAGAATGATCTGATAAAACAACTTTAAAGCCTAAATTAGTAAGAATAGTAAACCATAAAGGATAATCCTCATACATATTCAAAACTCTAGGTATACCAATTTCTCCACGAGGAGCATCTTCAAGTGGAGTATAATCAAATAAGCGATCATATTTCCAAGAAACCATATTAGGAAGAGTATTAATACTACCATTATTCCCACTACCTCGTTCACAACGATTCCCAGAAATAAAGATTTTATTATCAAATTTATTAATCGTTAAACTACAATGATTCTCACATCGTCCACATCTCGCATGAGAAGTTTTCATCACTAAATGTAAAATTTCATCTTTTGATAACATAGAACTTTTAATATCTTGATCTTCATATTGAGAATAATTTTGTAGAGCAATCAAAGCAACTCCATAAGCTCCCATTAAACCAGCAATATTAGGTCGAACAACTTCTTTTCCAGTAATTAACTCAAAACTTCTTAATACTGCATCATTTAAGAAAGTTCCTCCTTGAACGACTATTTTATCCCCCAAAGTCTCATTATCTCTTATTTTCATAACTTTTTGTAAAGCATTACGCACAACAGAATAACTAAGACCAGCAAAAATATCACTAAGAGATCTTCCCTCTTTTTGAGTCTGTTTAATCTTAGAATTCATAAATACTGTACAACGACTTCCTAAGTCAATAGGAGCTTTAGAATGAATCGCAAAGGTAACAAAATCAGATACTGTCATATTAAGAGATTTGGCAAGCGTTTCAATAAAAGAACCACATCCAGAAGAACAAGCTTCATTTAGCATAATAGAGTCAATTGCTCCATCCTTAATCTTAATATATTTCATATCTTGACCACCAATATCAATGATACTTTCAACTCCTGGTAAAAAATAATTGGCAGCTTGATAATGAGCCATAGTCTCTATTTCACTAATATCTAAATTAAAAGCAGTCTTCATTAATAGTTCTCCATAACCCGTAGAACCAGCACTACGAATAACTGTTTTCTCAGGAAGAACATCATAAAAATCTAAAATCATATTCTTAACAGTATCTACAGGAGTTCCTTGATTAGAACGATAATCTTGATATAGCAAATTCCCTTCTATATCAATTGCAACTAATTTAGCAGTAGTACTACCCGCATCAATTCCTACAAAAACATCCCCACTATAATCATGAAAAGATTTTGTTTGTACTTGATAGTTCTTTTGTCTTTTTAAAAATTTTTGATAGTCTTCCTCATCGATAAAAAGAGGTGCTAAAGAAGTCGAATCTTCTTCATGAAAGTGATTAATTTTAGTTAATAATTTACGAAGTTGTGTCTCATTAAATACTTTTCTAGCACTATCATCCAAAATAGCTCCCATACAAACAAATAACCTAGCATCTTCTGGAATAATAACCTCATCATCCTCTAGATCTAATGTTTTAATAAAGCGAGTACGAAGAGCTGATAAATAATTAAGAGGTCCACCTAAAAAAATAACATTTCCACGAATTGGTCTACCACAAGCAAGTCCAGAAATAGTCTGATTCACAACAGCTTGCATAATGGATAATGCGATATCTTCCTTACGCACTCCTTCATTCATAAGAGGTTGAATATCGGTCTTTGCAAATACACCACAACGAGAGGCAATTGGATATATTTTTTCCCCCTTAATAGCTAAATCATTTAATCCTTCAGTAGTCGTATTTAAAAGAACAGCCATTTGATCTAAGAATGCCCCTGTTCCACCAGCACAAGAACCATTCATTCTCT
>CAMOGG010000061.1 GCA_946614095.1 uncultured Caryophanales bacterium
TTGCTTTCTTTGTACGATTAGTTAATCCAGTATAACGACCAACTCTTCTTTTCTTTGGTTTAACATTCAATGTACGAATTGATGTGACTTTTACATTGAATAATTTTTCTATTGCTTCTTTAATTTCAATTTTATTTGCTTTTGGATCTACTTTAAAAGTATATTTTCCTTCGCTTTTAGCCATTTCTGATTTTTCAGTAACGACTGGTGCTTTTATTATTTCTAAGTATTTTGTGTCTTTCATTATTTAAGCACCTCCTCAACATATTTCATTGCATCTTCTGTAATTACCATTACATCAGTTCCTACAATGTCTAATACATTAATTTCATCTGCTAAGATTAATACGATGTTTTGAATGTTTCTTGATGCTAAGATTAAGTTATCATCAAATTCTTTAACAACTAATAATACTTTCTTATCAGCTACTTTTAATGCTTCTAAAATGCTTAATACTTCTTTTGTCTTAGGAGTTTTAACTTCTAAGTTTTCTAGAACGATTAGTTCTTTATTAGCTACTTTTTCTGATAATGCAGAACGTAGAGCTAATTGTCTTTCTTTTCTATTTTGTTTTTTACTATAATCTCTTGGTACTGGAGTTCCATATCTTCCTCCACCTACCCATTGAACAGCTCTAATTGAACCTTGACGTGCACGTCCAGTTCCTTTTTGTCTCCATGGTTTTCTTCCTCCACCAGAAACTTCTGAACGATTTTTAGTTGAATGTGTTCCTTGTCTTAATGATGCCATTGATAAAATGATTGCATCATTTAAAACGTTATTGTTTGGTGTAATTCCAAATATTTCTTCGTTTAAATTAATGTCCTTTACTTTTTCACCTTTAAGATTTAAAAGTTCTACTTTTTTCATTTACGATTCCTCCTTTCATCACTTATTTAACCTTATATATATAAGATAATTTTAAAATTTAATTTTTTGTGATGATTTTATTCTTCGGTAGTTGTTTCTTCTGCATTTTCTTCAACTACTTCTGTTACTTCTTCTGCTACTTCTTCTTGATTAGCTTCTTCAACTACTGGTTCTTCTACTACATAAGTAATTAAATCAGCAGCTTCTTCTTTTTCATCAGGTCTTTTAACAGCAGTACGAATCATAACGAATGATTTCTTTGCTCCAGGAACATTACCTTTAACTAAAATTACACTATTTTCTGTATCAACTGATACAATTTCCAAATTTTGAACTGTTCTTTGTACATTACCCATTTGTCCAGGCATTTTCTTACCTTTTAAAACGTGCATTGGTAATAATGTACCTAATGATCCAACACCTCTATGGTATTGTGAACCATGTCCTTTAGGACCAATTTTTTGATTGTGGCGTTTAATAACACCTTGGAACCCTTTACCTTTAGAAGTTCCAGTAACATCAACGATTTCCCCTGCTTCGAAAATGTCTACACCGATCGTTTGACCTAATGTGTAATCATTAACATTAACTCCTCTAATTTCTTTTAAGAAGCGCTTAGGTGTTGTGTTAGCTTTCTTGGTATGACCCATTGCTGGTTTGTTGCTTAAACTTTCTCTCACTGAATCTGTTCCAAGTTGAATGGCATCATATCCATCTTTTTCAACTGTTTTAATTTGAGTAACAACGTTTGGTTCTACTTCAATTACAGTTACTGGGATTAACTTACCATCTTTTGTAAAGACTTGAGTCATTCCCATCTTTTTACCTAAGATTCCTTTCATTTCCTTTTTCCTCCATCATTATTTTGTTTTTATTTCGATATCTACTCCGCTTGGTAAATCTAAATGAGCTAATGCATCAATAGTTTCCTTGCTTGGATTTTTGATATCAATCAATCTTTTGTGTGTACGCATTTCGAATTGTTCACGAGAATCTTTATATTTATGTACAGCTCTTAAGATTGTGAACTTTTCAACTTCTGTTGGTAGTGGTACTGGACCAGAGATATTTCCACCAGAACGTTTAACAGTTTCAACAATTTTCTTTGCTGCATTATCTAAAATTCTGTGATCATAAGCTTTAATTCTGATACGAATTTTTTCTGTTGACATTTCAAATCCTCCCTTCGCCTATATCTAGTATAGACTTGCTCCGAGCGAATAACCCGACCCCAATCTTAGCTGTTTTATTATTTAAATTAACAACTCTTCCTGGCGTATCGACAACCTCGCACATCTAAGCAGTCACACGTATTAAATTATAACAGACCTATTCTTTTTTTGCAAGCATTTTTTGATTTTTTTCTTATATATCAACAATTAGAAAAAAATAGAGTGTTTTTCTCACTCTAATTCCTTCTTCTTTGAATTTGCTTCTCCTATTAATTGTAAAGAAGCTGGCTTAATTATTGATTTACCAAATTTATTATTTATGGCATCCATTGTTTTTTGAATACTATCTTGTTTTTCATCCTCCTTATCTTCTTCTATTGAAAATAAGGTTACTTGTTCTTGTTTTACATCTGTTAAATTAGCTAATCTTACTCCTATTAATCTAATTTCATCTTCTTTATAACTTTCATCAAAAATCTCATATATTTTTTTTAATATTTCTTTGGTATTATTAGTTGGAGTAGTAAATGTAATTTGAGAAGAATAAGTTTTAAAGAAATCATTTTTAAAGATAACACCTACTGTTTTAGTATATTGTTTTTGGCTACGTAGTTGTCTTGTTACTTCTTCTACTTGTCTAAATAATATTTTCTTTAATTTATCTTTATCAGAATAATTAATTGGTAAAGTTTCTGTAATACTAATACTTTGATTTTTACTACTTCTTTCTTCTACTTTAGAATTATCAATTCCTCTAGATGCTTCATATAAGTATTTACCTTGTGTTTTAAAGTGCTTTTCTAATATTTTTTTATCTGTTCTTGCTAAATCTTTAATTGTATATATATTCATTTTATTTAATTCTTCTTTAGTACTTTTACCGCACATAAATAGATCTCCTACATCTAGGGGCCATAATTTAGTGACAATTTCATCTTTAAAAAGAGTGTGAACTTTATCTGGTTTTTCAAAATCAGATGCCATCTTTGCACATAGTTTATTATTGGCGATTCCTATGTTTACTGTATATCCAAATCTATTTTTTATATCATCTTTTATTTTATAGGCTAGCTCTATTAAATCCTTATATATATAATCCATTCCACTCATATCTAAAAAGCATTCATCTACCGATAATTGTTCTTGAAGCGGACTATATTGTTGAAGATATAACATTAATTCTCTTGATTTTTCATAGTACCATTTAAAGTTAGGAGGATATATTTCTAAATTAGGACATTTCTTTTTAGCCGAATATATAGTTTCCGCTGTTATAATTCCATATTTTTTGGCTATAGGAGATTTTGCTAATACTATTCCCCTTCTTGTCTTTTCGTCTCCTCCTATTATTGAAGGAATAGTTCTTATATCTTTTTCATAACCATTCTTTAATAAATAAACTGCACTCCATGAAAGAAAAGCATTATTTACATCAATATGAAATATAACTTTTTCTTTCATGTAATCACCTCTTTTTCATTATAGAACATTTATTTGGTTTTATCAAATCTAATATTTTTGTATACTCCTAGTTTACATATCTTTTATTCTTTTTCGTTCATAATAATACTAGTAACTATTGTTTTTTATGGAGGTGTAGTATGGCCATTAATAAATATGAAATTAACATTTATGAGCAAATATCTAGAAACATAAAAAAATATCGTAAAGAAGCTGGTATTACTCAGGCAGTATTAGCAGAAAAGATTGGTGTATCCCATGAATTCATTCGAAGGAATGAATCTAAGAAAGGAAAGAAATCATTTTCAGTTGATACAGTATGGAAAATTGCTGTAGCTTTAGATATTGATCCTGGTAAACTATTTGAAATTGATATAGATGAATTAATTCAACAATAAAACACTTCAATTTAGAAGTGTTTTTAAATACGATTTTCATTTAAACAGAAGATAGCATAGATTGGTATATATCTAATATCTTTTTTGGTAGAAAAATTATTTTCTGTTATACGTATTCCTTGTGGAACTGTAAATTTTTTCATAAGAACTGATAATGACTTAGCTTTAGAATTACTTCTTGTTGTTAATTCTATTGGTATTATTTGTCCCATTCTATTTTGTACTACAAAAGCCACCTCTGCTTTTCCTTCTGATTGATAATAGTATAGAGAAAAGCCTATTTCAGATAATGTTTTAGCAATATGATTTTCATATAATATTTCTTTATATTTTTCATTGGTATATAATTGTTTTTGATTTAAATGAAGCATTGAATATAATAAGCCCTCATCACATGAATATAATTTAAAACTGTCTATTTCTTTGCAACTACTTAAAGGAGACTTTATGCTTGATATTTTATAACTTCTAATTACAATTTGATTATTTACTAAATAATTAATAGTACTTTCATATTCTTTAGCTCTTTTTCCTGCTCCTATTAGACCATATTGAAACTTTTTATTATCTTTCTTTAATTGTTCTGGTATGGAATTTATTACTTCTAAACCTCTTGGAATATCAATTAAATTTGTATTTAATGATATTTCTTTTTTATATACATCTAATATTTTTTGTTTTAGTGCATCTAATTCAAATGGATTTCTGCCATCAAGGCTAGCTTGTATTATTTCTGGAAAGCCTCCGGTTACTATATATTCTTGGAATAAATCTAAAGCCACTTTATGAAATGCACAAGTTTTTCTTTTAGTAAATGATTCTTTTATTAATTCTGAAAGACTTTTTTCATCTCTAGCCCATAAGTATTCTTCAAAATCCATAGAAGTCATTCCTTTAAATTGTAACTCCTCAGCTTTAAATTCAGATAACTTTTCTTTTTTAGAAGTGATTCCAATAATGTGATATTTACTGTGCTCACTACCAAATATCTTTAATCCTTTTACTATTTCTACGTTTGTTAAATTATCTAATACTATTAAAGTGTCCTCCTTTAAAATCGTTTCTCCCGATAGCAAAGATAATTTTAGTATAATCTTTTCTACTGATCTTTCTTTTTGAAAAATATCTATAATATCTATATTATTATCTGTGTTGAAATATACAGTATTTTTATACTCTTCTTGTCCAAATTTTAAAACTGAAAATGTCTTCCCTATTTGTTTTGCACCATATAGTATTAATGGTTTTCTTATTATATCATTCTTCCATTTATGATAAAATTCTTCAATTTTACGTTCCATTAACTGTATCCTCCTCACATATTTTATAAATTAAGTATACTTTTATTTATCTTTTCTGTCAATAGAAAAAGGCCTAAGGCCTTTTAACTTCTAATTTGTGATTAATGGTTTTGAAAACTCTAATCTTAATTTATCTGCAATAGTTACTATGAATTCAGAATTAGTTGGTTTGGCTTTATCTATATCAACACTATGACCAAATATTTCTTCCATAAGATCCCAATTACCTCTATTCCA
>CAMOGG010000062.1 GCA_946614095.1 uncultured Caryophanales bacterium
CCTGTACAAGATATTTCTACTGATACTGTGGAAACATCTTCCGAAAATGTAGGGGTTATTTCAGACGTTGTTCCTCCTATTGTTGATCAAAGTGAAACAACAAAAGAGATTGTATCAGATAGTGTTCAGGATACTGGTAATGATGTTTTTGTAAAAATTAGTAGTGATGTACCTAGAGCAATTATTACTACTAAAAAACAAACCGATAATTTACGACTTTCTTACGACACTCAATCTGCATTGTTTCATTCATTAAGCTTTTCTGCTATGCCTTCACCATTAGATATAATTGGTGGTGGAGAGACAGGGACTCCTGCCAATGAAGAAGTTAGTGAAGAACAATTGATTCAAAATGGGTTATTAGAAGCCACAGTTGAAGATAAACAGAATCAAATTGTTACTTTAACTAATGAAGCACAAAACTTATATCGAGAAGGAAAAGTAGAAGAAGCACAGGCAATGCTAGAAAAAGTTAGTGCATTAAATAAAGAGTTGCAAGAAAATAATAATGGAATGAGTTTAACTGCATAGGAGAAATTATGAAAACAGGATTAATGAATCAAGATTTAACCGTTGATACTTACGAAGAATATATTGATAAAATAGTCAATATTTTTCGATTGTCTAGTAAAAAAAGTTCAATTCTTTTTGATATGAAAATACAGAATTATCAAGCTAAGATAAAGCTTTCTATTTTAAATCAAAATGGAGAAAGAGAAAAATATCATGATGTTGTATTGAATTGTGATTATGCTTTTTATCATGATTTCTTGATGAAATTGATTACAAAGATATATGATAGTGGAGATATTGCGACAAGAGATGTTGTACGTTTATCAGAAAGTGATTTGGTTACCTTTCGAATGATTACTACTAATAATGATTTATTATGTGTAGATGGATTAAGTAATGATGATGCGAAAGCATTATTGGATATGTGTCCAGAAAAGAAAGAAGAAGGGAAAAAGTTATTAAAAGTTCCAAATCATGAAGGAAAAGGATCTTTTTGGATTATTTTATTCTTAATGACTTTATTATTCATTATTTTAGGAATTGTTATTTTGTTTTTACATAGTTAGAGAGGAGAATTAGTATGCATAAAAAGAGAAGAAAAAATCGTTTATCTTATTATGCTAAAATACTATTTGCTATTTCTCTAACTCTTTTATTATATGGATTTATATTAAATATTCGTGACAATAGAAAAGTGCTTGATCCTGTAGATGATGTAGAAATCTATAGTGAAGATGAAAGTACTGTTACAATTACTACTTCAGATGGAAGTGAAGTTATTCCAGGAGATGTTGTGGTTAGTGATGGAGATAAAGAAAACCAGAATACTGGTACTGGTACTATTCCTTCTCCAAATAATCCAAATCCTAATAATGATGCTAGTAGTACTAGTATTGAAGATAGTAATCAAAAGTTGCGATTAGAAATACAAAATACTTATGGAGTTATGGTTCGATATGGAGAAGAAACTAATGGGTATGAGGTAGGAGGTTTTACAACGACTAGTATAGAAGATCCTAATGTTGTGAGAGATCAATTAAATCACTTAAAAAATACTTTAGACTTATATCCAAAAGGCTTATTTACAGAGATTAAAAATGGGGGTATTCCATTATCTGTTTATTTGATTCATCATTATTCTAATCAAAATATTACTGGTGTAACAGATTCGAGTTATACTTATGCAACTATTTCTATTGCAGCTGCACACCCTTTTGAAGAGTCTTTTTATCATGAATCTTATCATTATATAGAAAGATATTTATTTAAAAGAGGGGCTAGTTTTACTAGTTGGGATACTATTAATCCAGCAGGATTTACTTATGGAGTAGTTGATCAAAGATTATCTTATACATATGGATTAGATGCTAATGCTCCATTTGTTAATGATTATGCACAATCAGCAGCAACAGAAGATCGAGCATCTACTTTTGAATATATGATGGCAAGTAGTAAAGCAAGTTGTTTAAATAAAGGAACAATTGTACATACAAAAGCTACTCAAATGGCACTAACAATAGATGCTGTTTTAAATACTGTTAGGCCTGACGTTACAGAATATTGGGAAAGATACTTGTAGGTGAAAAATATGCGACAAATTATTATTAATGAAAATCATTTAGAAGATATAGATATCGAATCAAAAGTTATTCGAGTAAAAGGTTTAATTCTTAATTCTAAAGGTAAGATATTATTAGCTCATAATAATTTTACTTATCAGTTTCCTGGAGGACATAAAGAAGATTATGAAGAAATAGATCAATGTATTATTCGAGAAATAAAGGATGAAACAGGAATTTCTTTAGAAGTTAAAGAAGAGCCTTTTTTAAATATTGTAACTTATGATGATAATTATTTTAATACTGGTAAAAAAGTATTAAATAGTATATATTATTATCGATTCTTTAGTGATGAAAATCCTAATTTTGCAGAAACACATTATGATGAATTAGAATTAGAAACAGACTTTGATTTATTTTATGTAGACTTTAAAGATTTAAAAAGTTTTATAGAGAAAAATACAAAAGAAGGACATATTGATTCTAAGATAGCAAAAGAAATGTTATATGTTGTATCTGTATATAATGAAGTATTTGGAGGTTAGGGATGAAAATATTAGTAACTGGTGGACTTGGTTTTATTGGTAGTCATACTGTAGTAGAATTGTTAGAAAATAATTATGAAGTAGTAGTAATTGATAATTTATATAATTCTAATATATCTGTTTTAGATAGGATAGAGAAAATTACTGGTAAAGAGTTTTCTTTTTATGAAGAAGATGTTTGTGATGAAGAAGCTTTAGAGAAGATTTTTTGTGAAAATAAAATAGATGCAGTGATTCATTTTGCAGGATATAAAGCAGTTGGAGAGTCTGTTCAGAAGCCTATTATGTATTATGAAAATAATTTAGTTTCTACTTTGCATTTATGTAAAAAAATGATAGAACATAATTGTTTTAATCTTATTTTTTCATCTTCTGCGACAGTATATGGTAATCCTGAGGTGTTACCTATTACAGAAGAATGTAGAGTAGGTGGTACCACGAATCCATATGGGACTACTAAGTTGATGATAGAAAGAATTTTAAAAGATATTTGTATTTCAAATCCTAAGTTTCATGTGATTGCTTTAAGATATTTTAATCCAATAGGAGCTCATGAGTCTGGATTAATAGGAGAAGTACCTAATGGTATTCCTAATAATTTAATGCCTTATATTGTTAGAGTTGCATCAGGTGAATTAGAAGTATTAAGTGTGTTTGGAGATGATTATGATACTCCAGATGGAACAGGTGTAAGAGACTATATCCATGTTGTTGATTTGGCAAAGGGACATTTAAAAGCTTTAGAAAAAATATCTGAATTAGATGGAATCCATTATTATAATTTGGGTACAGGAGTTGGTTATAGTGTATTAGATTTAGTTCATGCTTTTGAAAAAGTAAATGGAGTAAGTGTTCCTTATAAAATTGTAGATAGACGTGAGGGTGATATTGCTAGTTGTTATGCGGATGCTTCTTTAGCACTTCAAGAATTAGGCTGGAAGGCAGAAAAGAGTCTTCAAGATATGATGAGGGATTCTTATTATTTTATATTAAAGGAGAAGGATAATAATTGACATTTTAGTGTCAATTATTATTTTTGTTTGTTTTTTTTCTTTCTTTTCTTTTTCTTCTATTTTATACTGGTTTTAGATAGGAGAAGATTTTATGAAAAATAAAGGTTTAGTAGTTGTTATTATTGTTTTATTATTAGGGTTATGTGGTAGTGTTGGATATATTGTATATGACAAAGTAATGGTTAAAGATAGCGTTGTTTCAGTAGAAGAGAAAGAGAAAAATGAAGAAAAAGAAAAAGTATCTGTTAAAGAGTTGACTGAAAAAGATGTTTCAACATTTATTCAAAAAATTGATTTTTTCAATACATTCTTTTCAAATCATTATCCTATTGAAGATGTTAGTAAACTATCTAATCAAGATGTATTATTACTTGGGGAAGTGTATGCTGAAAGAGGATTATATACCCAAGGTGGTGTTACAGGACTTACTGGTGATATGCTTCGTGAAAGTGTTATATCTATCTTTGGTGCTGACTATCCTTTAAAACTAGAAGATATTAATTGTTTTATGGGAGATGGAGTACTTTATCAGTATAATTCTCAAAATAATGAATTTCATATGGTAGGTAATCATGGACATGATGGAATTGGTGGAGGAAGAAATAAAGCATATTTTCAAGATGGAACTTATAATCCAGAAACAGATACTTATGAGATTCATGTAAAGGTTGTTTCTTCTTCTGGATGTGGTGGAACTTGTGGCCCTAGAGTGGATTTTTATGATGCATTTCACTTTGATAAATCTATTTATGATACACAAGAAGATACTGATTATGATGTAGTATATAAAGAAGTGTCTGATAAACTATCTATTGTTACTTATCAATTTATTAAAAATAGTGATGGTGGATATGGATTAAAATCTGTTACTATGGAATAGGCCTAAAAGGTCTATTTTTAGTGGTTGTTTTCTTTTTAAATATAAGGTATAATATATGTCGTTGGAGGGATTAGTATGGCAAAAAAAGAAAATAAAAATATACATGAAATTACAAAGAAAATAGAAGGTAATGAGTGGAAAGATGCACTTGATAAAGCATTTAAGGAAAAACAAAAAACGGTAAAAGTAGATGGTTTTCGTAAGGGAAAAGTACCAAGAAATATTTATGAAAAGAATTTTGGTATTGAATCATTATTTATAGATGCAGCTAATGTATTACTTCCAAAAGCATATGAAGAAGTAGTTGAGAAAAGTGATTTAGAACCAGTAGTACAACCTTCTGTTGATATTAAAAGTATTGATAAAGATGGAGTTGAATTTATCTTTAAAGTAATTACAAAACCAGAAGTAAAAGTAAATAAATATAAAGGATTAGATATTAAACCAGAAGAAGTAGAAGTAACTGATGAAGAAATTGATCATGAATTAGGACATTTGTTAGAACGTTATACAGAATTAGTTACAAAAGAAAAAGGTAAAGTAGAAGAAGGTAATGTTGCGATTATTGACTTTGAAGGATTTAAGGATGGAGAAGCTTTTGATGGTGGAAAAGGAGAAAATTATTCATTAGAAATTGGATCTCATACATTTATTCCTGGATTTGAAGAACAAGTTATTGGTATGAAGGTTGGAGAAGAGAAAGATTTAAATTTAACTTTCCCAGAAGATTATGGTGCTAAAGATTTAGCAGGTAAAGATGTTGT
>CAMOGG010000063.1 GCA_946614095.1 uncultured Caryophanales bacterium
AGAAAAAACTATTAGAAAAACAAAAAGAAGGAAAGAAGAGAATGAAACAAATAGGTAGTGTAGAAGTACCTCAAGAAGCCTTCTTATCCATTCTATCTACAAAGGAGTAACATATGACAAAAGAAGAAAAAGAACAACTAGTAGTAGAATTTTTTAAAACTCATCCAGATGCCTATATTGATGAAATATCAGAAGAAACAACCATTCCCAAATCAACAATTCAACGTTACTTACAACTTCATCAAAAAGAAATCATTCCAACAAGAAATATAACAATAAGCGAACAATTACAAAGAAACAAACAAAGAGGAAAACAAAAAGGTGGATTAACTTTTTTTGAAAATAATATTTCATTAAAAGATGAACAAGGAAGATTTACAGGAAGTGAAAAAGATGATCAAAAAGATAAAGTTGAAAAAAAGGAAAAAGATATTTTACGAATTACAAAAACGTTCTTAGAAAATTCCACTTCTACCTTAGATAATTTAGAAGAACTATTACCATATACTAGAGATTACATCTATGATTGTCTAACAAGTTCTAGAACAAAAGAAATGGTAGGAGAAGAAGTCTATCAAGTAATCCAAGAATTATTAAGAAAAAATCGTTATTCTTTTGAAAGAAAAATAAAAGACTCTTCCATTTTAGAACATTTAGATGAAATAGAATTAACAGAGATAGAAAGACAAATTATGATTCTTCGAGAAAAAGGAATTTCTCAAGAAGAAATTGCTAGTAGATTAAATATATCACATACCACAGTAATGGAATATGAAGATAGAATAATTGAAAGATTCAATAACGTTACCAAAAGAGGACAAAAATAATGATAAAACATTGCTATATACAGATTCCTTTTTGTAAAAAGATTTGTTCTTATTGTGACTTTTGTAAAATGTTTTACAAAGATGAGATGGTAGAAGAATACTTATCATTATTAGAAAAAGAAATCAAAAATACTTATCAAGGAGAGTCTCTAAAAACAATCTATATTGGAGGAGGAACTCCTAGTTGTCTAACTACAAATCAATTAAAAAGATTATTTACAATTCTTTCTTATTTCAAAAAAGATAAAAATATAGAATTTACGATAGAAGGAAATATTGAAACAACAACCAAAGAAAAACTAATGATATATAAACAATATGGAATCAATCGACTAAGTTTTGGAATAGAATCCACGCATCCTAAAAATCTAGAATTTTTAGAAAGAGAATTTTCAAAAGAACAAACAAAAAAAGTATTAAATGATGCTAGAAAATTAGGCTTTCATAATATTAATCTAGATATAATATATGCACTTCCAACAGAAGATTTAAAAATGTTAGAAGAAGATCTTGATTACATCATCTCTCTAAATCCAGAACATATCTCTACTTATTCCCTAATGATTGAGCCACATACTAAGTTAGAGATTAAGAAAGAGAAAAATATATCAGAGGATTTAGATGCTTCAATGTATGACATGATAAAAGAAAAACTATCCAAAGCAAGTTATCAACATTATGAAATCAGTAATTTTTCAAAAAAAGGATATGAATCCAAACATAATTTATGTTATTGGCAAAACAAAGAATATTATGGTTTTGGATTGGGTGCTAGTAGCTACATACACAATAAAAGAATAATGAATACAAGAAGTTGGACAGATTATAAAAGAGGTTTTATTCAAAAAGAAATAGAATACTTAACGAAAAAAGATGAAATAGAGTATGAAATTCTTCTAAATTTAAGAACAAAAGAAGGAATAAATCTTAAGTATTTTAAACAAAAATATCAAAAAGAGTTACAAGAACTCTATCATTATCAAGATTTATTAGAAGAAAAATATCTATTAGAAAAAGAAAACCACCTTTTCATTCCAGAAGATAAGTGGTATATTAGTAATGAGATTATAGTACAATTATTAGGATGTGAGAAATATGAATAGAGAAGAATTATTCTTAGATGAATTATCATATATTAAGGACAATGATTTATCAGAATCATTATTAAAAATCATAAATATATTGCCAGAATATTGGTTAGAAGAAGCAGCTTCCTCAACAGGAAAATATCATCCAGAATATGCCTTAGGAAAAGGAGGATTATTACGTCATTCCAAGGCTGCGATGAGAATTGGCATTGAATTATTAAACGATCCTTGTATTGGAGATAAATATACACAACATGAAAAAGATTTAATGTTAATGGGATTATTAGTACATGATGGATTAAAACTAGGACGTCCAAAAGAAAAATATACTCGTTTTGATCATCCAATTTTGATGGCTAATTTTATTTTAGAAAATCAAAAAGAAGTAGGTTTAACAAAAGAAGATGCAACTTTTATTGCTGATGTTATAAAGACACATATGGGACCATGGACTACAGACTATAATGGTAACGAAGTATTAGAAAAACCAAAAACAAAATACCAAAACTTTGTTCATATGTGTGACTATTTAGCAAGTAGAAAATGTCTTTTAGTACCATTTGATGAAGATAACAATATAAGTGTCTAATATACTTATATTGTTTTATTTACAGATAAAATAGGAGAATTAGTTGTTTAAAATAGAAAAATTTGATAATATTATAATAGAAGGAGAATGTTATGGCGAAGAAAAAAAGTACGAAAATTCGAAAAAGACAACAAAAAGTCATGAAACAGAAAACAGTTTTTTGTGCTTTTTTACTCATTTTAGTAATAACAATTAGCTATATCATATTAAAAACCAATATTTTAGAACCACAAGTCAATCAATTAACAACAAGTTATATTTCTTTTAATAATAGAAATGCAACTGACATGTTAACAATAACAAATTTAAAAAAGATGAACAATAAAAAAGGAAATAGTATCTTCAATAATACAAAAATATCTTTTCAAATTCATGGAGATCAAAAGAAAGATTATGAAATAATACTAATTCCACGAAACAATACAATTGAAGAAAAATATATCCATTATACCTTAGTGATAGATGATAAGACTATAACAGGAACATTAGATAAAAATCCAGAAAAAACAATAGGAGAAAGAACTATCTACAAAGGAAATAGTTCAAAAAAAACTAAAGTATTATTACGCATGTGGGTATCAGAAGACTATCAGCATAAAGTAGAAAATTCTTCATTTGAAATAAAAGTAAAATAAAGATAGGGGAGATAAAATGGCTGGAAAAATAATTGTCATTGAAGGAACCGACTGTTCAGGAAAAGAAACACAAAGTAAAATGTTAGAAGAAAGATTAAAAAATCAAGGAAAAAAGTGTATTCATTTTGCTTTTCCAATGTATGATACTCCAACAGGGAAAATTGTTGGAGGAGCATATTTAGGAAAAAAAGAAATTGGAGAAAGTCTCTTTGAAGAAGGAGCAATTGATGTAGACCCAAAAGTAGTTTGCCTATATTATGCTGCAGATAGAAAATATAATATGCCTAAAATTCAAAAATATATAGAAGAAGATTATTATGTAATCTTAGATCGATATACAACATCAAACTTAGCTCATCAAGGAAGTAAGATTAAAGAAAAAGAAGATCGATTTAATATGTACCAATGGATTGATAAATTAGAATATTGGTTATTAAAACTACCAAAGCCAGATAAGACTATTTTCTTACATGTTCCTTATCAGTTTTCAAAAGAATTAAGTAAGAATAGAACGGACTTAGATGCTCATGAGAAATCAGAAGAACATCTAAGACAGGCAGAAGAGGCATACATTGAATTATCTGAATTATATAATTGGGATCGTATTGAATGTGTTCAAGATAACAAAATAAGAAGGAAAGAAGACATTAACGATGATATTTTATCTCGAATAGAAGGAATATAAAAAAAGCCAAATTTTGGCTTTTTGTTTTTTATTGTGAATCTAACTTTGGTAATACCATAGGTGTAGGTGTCGTAGCGACAGGAACTCCAGCAGTAGGAATAGTAGGAACAGTAGTTGGTGGAGTAGTTACCAAAGAATTAACAGGTGTTACTGGAACCGATGGATTAAGCGGCATATTTGAAGTAACAGCACGAGGTGCTATAGGTGCCATTGGTAATGGTACTGTTGTAGTTGGTTGAACAGGGGTAACAGGTTGTGGAACTGGACTAGCAACAGTGGTAGTTGGAACGACAGGTGATGCAGCACTTTGAACTGGCACTTGTTGTACAGGCTGTGCAGGTAAAGCAGGAGCTGTATTTACTACAGGAACAACACTTTGTGTCGTTGCAGTTGCTGTTGCAACAGGAATAGTTGGTTGAGTCACAGGTGCAGGAACAGATTGATTTGTCGTTGTCATAGGAGTAGTTGGAAATGCAGGATTAGACACTGGTATTGCCGTTGGTGGCGCAACAGGTGGAGATACAACTGTTGCTGTTGTTATTGGAGAAACAGGTTGTGTAGCAACCGGAGGAATCACTGTAGGAACCACTGGATTTGTTGGCTGTGCAACTGTAGTTTGAATAGGAATTGTTGGTGCTGTATTAGCAGGAACAGTAGCTTCTGGTGCTTGTGTTGGTGCAGTAGTAGAAGCAGTAACTGTTGTTTCAGTATTTTCTGGATTAGAAGACTCCTGTGGAGAAGATTGATTTTTCGTCTCTGTGTTTTGTCCTTCTTCTGTAGACTTTTTATCTCCTTCTGGATTATCTGCAAAGTCAGCGGCAGAGAAAGCAGGTGCACTCATCATGTTAGAAATATCATTCTCTCCATTATTATGAACTGGTGAATCTAATAAATCATCACTTTCTGCAACAATAACTTCCTTTGGAACAGAATCTTTAATTTCTGTTGCCATTTCATGTTCATAATTATCATCATCTTCGTTTTCAATTTCAATGGTACGATAAACCTCTTCAAAAGAAGTTTTACCTTCCAAACATTTGATCAAAGCATCTTGAAGCATTGTAATCGTACCACCATCATATACCATTTTAGCCAAATCTTTCTTCTCAATTTTTTCATTACTAATGGCAGCACGTATCTCATCTGTTAACTCTAATACTTCATGAACTGCAATACGACCATGATAACCTCTACGACAATGATCACAACCCTTTGGATTAGCATCCCAAACCATTGCAACATCCATATTCATATATTTTTTAAAAACTTTTTTCTCATATTTAGTAGTTTCTCTTTGATAACGACAATCAGGACATAACA
>CAMOGG010000064.1 GCA_946614095.1 uncultured Caryophanales bacterium
GTTCCTTCACCTGTTTGGTTTCCTTCACCCGTTGAGGTTCCTTCTCCTTCTGGTGTTGGTTCTGTAGGCTCTCCTCCTTCTGATACTCCTGCTCTACCACGTCTCCATTCTTGGAATTTACGTGTTGCATGAGCCATTACAAATACTGTAGCTGCTTGTTCTGCTCCTACTTTCAATCCATTTACAAATGCATCATTGTAGTCCATTCCACTTTGGAGTCCTACTTGAGTACCTATACCTACTCCTCCGACACCTGCTAGTGCTGTTGCGGCATTAATAGATCTCATAGCAGTATCTGCTCCTAATGACATATTTTGGATTACGGTTGCTCCTGTTCCAGCTGCTTGTGTTGCTGCTCCCCATAGTGCACCTACTGCTTGTAGGCATGTTCCATATCCTTTCATTCCACCAATTACTCTTGCGCCTTGGGCAAATAAAGAATCAGAAGTAATTAAACTATGTTCTGTTATACCTGTACTATCATAAATTGATTGCATGAAGTTTCCAACATGATCTTCTTCTACATAAGCACCTATTGCGTTTTTAGCATCTTCATTAAATAATCCTACTGCCATTCCTAAGGCAGAAAAAAATCCATCTGTAATTTGTTCTCCTGCTCCTAAAAAGCCTTCTGCAAATTTACCTACTAACATTCCTGCTGTTGCAAGGTAAGATGCTGGATCTGATAGGGAAGCTGAATACTCATCTACCATTCCTGCTTTGTATTCCACTTGGTTATAAACATCTTTTATTTGTTCTTGAATCCAAGTATATACTTCTGATAAAGCATTTTCTGGAAGAGCATATCCAGTATTTGCTAATGTTTTATTTACTTCAGCAATAGCTGCTTTGGCATCATCATGAGCGGCTTCTACTTCTTTTGAACCGATTCTTTCTAGTTCACCTAATACATAGTCAACTCTTGTTTGATCTTTGTATAAGTCTGAATGTCCGGTCCATGCACCATTTCCTGGTAATAAACGCTGTAATGCATTCCACATAAAATCATCTCCCTTTACCTTTCTTCAACTCTTGTTACTCCAGCTGTTCCTCGTACCTCTGCTTCGGCTGCCTGATTATATTCGATTTGTTTATTATCGTGGGCTTTCTCTGCAAAATCCTGAATATCTGCAGATAGTTGCTCGATACTTGTACTTGCCTGAGAGAGAGATGCTGCAACTTGTTCAATTGGACCTTGCATAGTTGCATCTTCAACTGATAACATATGACCATCTGCATCTACGGCTACATTTTCTAATTGATTTTTTACTCTTGTAATGCCACCGTCTGAGCCATTCATCGCATCTTTTAATTTTTCTAAAGCTGCTTTTACTTCTTGTGGATTTACATAATTATTTGCATCTTCTGCTCTTTTTTGAACAATTATTTTCGTACCAGATGAAATTACATTACCATTTGCATCTTTTTCGTCTCCATATCCAATATAAGTTTTTGGAGTTTCATTAGCCATACTCTCACTCTCCTAATTTCTATTCTAATACTATTTTTTCATATTTTTGGAAAAATGAAAAGATAAATCTCTCTATCATACTTTTTTATGACGTTTTTTTACATATTATTAGTAAATATGTTCCAGGTGGATTATAATGACAAACCTGTAATACTAATAATCGGTCTGTTGCCTTTACTTCTAACATAGAATCTTTATATGTTGTTCTTTGTAATAATTTTGAAACATGTTGAAGAAAGTCTTCATCACTATAAAAAATTAATTTCATGTGTTCATTATCACTACCATCAATTACTTTCGTTGCAATTACTCTATATTTTATTTGTTCTTCATCTATACTTAAATAAACATCTTTGTAGTTGTTATAAATGTTTTCATCGGTATATGCTTCTAGGTTGGTAAATGGTAATTGATCCATAATGGCAGGATTGGTTGTATTATGCCCATATATATTTATTTGTCGATTATTTTTTAAATCGGTATTTCGATAGTCAAAAAAGGGTACTCCAATACCATCTCTTTGATTATATATATTATTATTCAAATAGTAATCATTATTGGTATATCTTGTTACTAACGAGTTAATATTTAGATTGGGTATTTCTAATCTTCCCATAATATATGGATTGTTATATTCTGACCTAATCGTTGGAAATTCATTTACATAATTTTCAATTATTATTTGGTTGTCATTTTTATCTTGATAGTTCTGTTCTTTTTTTTCTTTTATTAGCTTTTCTACTCCAGGAGTCACTTTCGTTTGACTTGATTGATATCTATGATAAATGACAAATCCTATTAATAAGCAAATGATGATTATTCCTAAAATTCCTATTATTTTTCTGTTCTTTTTTTTCATTTTTTCTCCTACTTTTTAATCATTTTTAATACATTTTCTACTCCTTTTTGATTATTGGAAAATGTTTTTTTCTTCGAACTGGCTTTTATACATTTATCACTATTATCTACTACGTAACTATTTTCTATATTAGTTACTAGCGTATAATCACTTTCATTTCCAGCAATTACTACTAGTTCTTTTAATGAAATATTATGCTTTAAAGCAATTTGATCGGCTCCTGTAAACATATTGACTTTCGAAGTTGTTATTTCTAAATACTTTTTTTTGTTTTTTCTTAGTATTGAGAAATTTCCTTTTATCTTTTTGATTTCTTCTATTTTTTTTTCATCTAATTCAGATAAGTCAATTTCTATTTTATAAATATCTTTTTCTTCTATTTCTTTTCGATTATGATAAGCTTGCTCTTCGGTATAATATGTAATACCTTTATCTTCTACTATTGTTGATAATTTTTTTCGATTGGTTAGTGTAATTTTCTTTTTGTAGATTATCTTTGCTTTTTTGACATCGTATAGGCAACTTCCATTTAAAGATATAATATAATCTACAAATGGAAAATCTTTGTTATAGTCTAATATTTCTTGATATAAACGGTTTGTCGCTACGACAAAAAGAATTCCTTTTTGTCTTGCTTCATCAATTTCTAACATTGTTGAAGTTGGAATTGCTTCTTCTTCATTAATTAGTGTATTGTAAAAACTACTTACAATCATTTTGATCACTTGTATTTCCCCCTAATTTTTTATTAATAATATGAATCATTATTATTTGTATTATAAGAGCTAAAAGATATCCCCCTATAATATCACTTGGATAATGAACTCCTACATATACTCTACTGACTCCAATTAATAAAATGATAGTTCCTAATAATACTGATAATGCATTTTTAATGGCTTTATTTTCTATTTTTTTTTGGACAAAATAGAAAAGAAGTCCATAGACTGCAATTGAAATCATCGCATGTCCTGATGGATATGAAAATCCCCCTTGTTTAATTAAGCGAATATGATTTGGTCTTGGTCTTTTTACTATATTTTTCACAATATAATTGATGCTTGATGTTAATGGAATACTGATTAGTATCTGTATTTTCTCTTTTTTTGGTAGAGTGATTAATAATATGATTCCTAGTACAATGATTGTTATGGTATTTCCAAGCTTTGTTATAGTGGTTAGTAAGAAATCAAATAAAGGACTTCTTTGGTGTATAATTGTTTCATATAGAAAATCATCTATTGCTTTTATTTGATTGGTACATACCATTATTGTATTTACTATAAACAATATGAGTAGTACTCCAATATAAGTGAATTGTTTCTTTTTCATTTATTGATTTAATGCCTTTCTTACTTCTTCTTTATATACTTCTACCCCAGGTTGATCAAAAGGATATAAACCAAATAAATATGCACTAAATGCAGCACTTAACATGAAAAAGTATATTAGAGAAGAAATACTTTCAGTATCTATTTCAGTAATTTCTATTTCTAAACATGGAACTTTTCCTTTAAAATGTGCATGCATGACGGAATCTAAGACTAAATTATTAATTTTGTGCAATTCCTCTTTGTTGTATTCTATAAAATTGTTGGAGTTTGTTACTTTAATAAAGGTTTCAAAAATAATCTTATTTCCTTCTTGAATAAACTGTCCTAATGAATGAAGATCCCTTGTATAAACTGTTGAAATTGGTAAAATACCAACTCCTTTTTTTCCTTCAGTTTCTCCAAATAATTGTTTCAACCATTCTGTAAAAGGACTCATATTTTCTTCGCAAATACAGAAGTTTTCCACAGCTTTCTGTTGATTAAATAATAATCTTCTAATAACTGCATATTCAAAAGCAATATCAATTAGTTTTTTACCATCATAGTATCCATCTATTATTTCATCTATATTGTAATTTAGAGAAAGCGGTAAGAGATGAGCCGCTGTAATGAAGGAATACCTTCCTCCAATATCATCTGGTAATTCAAATGACTTGTAATGATTATTGGTTACTTCTTCTCTTAGAAACCCTTTTTCTTTGTTTGTAGAAATAATAATTCTTCTTCTAATTTCTTCTTCACTGTATTTTCTTTTTAAAGCATCTTTTAATAATTTGTATGTTATTATAGTCTCCATCGTTGAACCACTTTTGCTAATTACATTGATACAAAAATTTTTCTTTTGTAAGTAGTTTAATAATTCATCTAAATACTTACTAGATAGTGTTGTTCCAGCATAGATAATTTCAAAACTCTTATCGTTAAAATATGATTGAAATAGATGATGAAAGGCATAACTACCGAGAAAAGATCCACCAATTCCAACTACTACTAAGCAATCATAGTTTTTCTTAATAGCCTTTGCTGTTTCTTTGATATCTTTTACTGTTTTTTCATCAATTGTTCTAGTCCAACCAATATTATCACTTTTATTTAGTAATTCTATGATTTCTTTTTTTTTGTTGTATAAATAGTCAAATTGCTGTTGATTGATAAAAGGTCTTACATAAGTTTTAAAATCAAATTTTATCATTTTCCACTCTCCCAATTATCATTATTATATCATGTTTTCTAGAAAAGAAAAAGAAACTAATTGATTCATTAGTTTCTTTGGT
>CAMOGG010000065.1 GCA_946614095.1 uncultured Caryophanales bacterium
ATACGTTCTACTTCTCCACCAAAATCAGCATGTCCTGGAGTATCTAAAATATTTATTCTTACTCCTTTATAATCTAAAGCAGTTGTTTTCGCTAGAATCGTAATACCACGTTCTTTTTCTAATGAATTTGAATCCATTGATACATTACTTAAATCTTCATTTTCACGGAACATTCCTGAATGCTTTAAAATACCATCCACTAATGTTGTTTTTCCATGATCAACGTGAGCAATAATTGCGACATTTCTTTTTTCCATATACCTACACCTCTTTATACACGTTCTCCATTATAACATAAAAGAAAAGAAAATACTAGTTTTTTTCTAGTATATCTATTCATATCTATATTTTTGAAATAATTTTTTATAGATTGTTCTACCTAAGAATAATAATATTATAATAATAATCGGTATCTTTAGATAGCTCATATAGGTACTTAGGATAATCCAGTTTTCTCCTAATGTATATCCCACATATACAAATAGAAATGTCCAAGGAATAGAACCTATTGTTGTATATATCACAAATTTCAAAAATGATTGATGCATGATACCAATTGGAAGAGAAATTAATGTTCTAATGATTGGAAAGTTTCTTCCTATAAGAGCCCCTAACATTCCATATTTATAAAACCAAGAATCACTCTTTTCAATATCTTCTTCTTTCATAAAAAAGTACTTTCCATATTTTTTAATAAAAGGTTGTCCTCCAAAGTAGCCCATAAAATATATTACTATCGCACAAAACACACTTCCTAATAATCCTGTTAGAAAGGCTCCCCAGAAAGAAAAGATTCCTTTACTAGCAAGTATTCCTCCTGTTGCGAGTATAAGCTCACTAGGAATAGCAATTATAACTGCTTCTAAGACCATCCCAAGAAACATACCAAAATAACCATAATCACTTATTAAATTAATTACAAAGTCTGCCATTTTCATCACCTAGTAAAGTATATGAAAAAAAGAATTAATTTTTCATTAATTCTTTGATATAGTCTTTTAAGGTTTCAAATTCTTTTTTCTTTAATTCATCTAATTTTTGATGATGTTTTGTTATAACAGCACCTTGAAAACTCTTTAACATTTCATAGTCATTGTCATTATCTCCTATGACATATAAATCATTATACTCTAATTCTTCTATATTTAATAATCTTCTTAAAGCTTTTTCTTTATTGACCGATTTATGAATAATATTAATATGGGTTCTACTAGCATAAACATGTACTTCTACTTTAGATTGTATTTTTTTCACAATACTTTGTTTTTCTTTTTCTTCTGTACAATTAATTACTATTTTTACACAATCATCATAATTATTTGTTTGATTGTATCCGTCATCTAAATAATAGTCCCAAGAGTTTTCTTCTAATAATAAAACTAGTTCTTCTATTTTGTCTCTTTTTAATAGAATGGTATCGAGACAATAATCCATATTATTAAAGATTTTTGCTCCATCTTCACATATTAGATAGGAATATGGGATATTCATTTTATTTAATAATTGTTTTAAGTTTGTATAATTTCTTCCTGTAATAATACAAAAAATATTGCCTTGACTTATAAACTTTCTAATTTGCTCAATATTTTGGGTTGTTTTTTGGATATCGTTTTCATAATATATGGTTTCATCAAAGTCACTTGCTAAAATTTTCATTTCATCACTAACCTTTCATTACTATTTCATTATTTCTATCTGTTTCATGAGATTCTATTATTTTTTCTAGATAGTCTGCTAATTCTTCATCTTGTGATTCTGTCATATAAAGAACTGTCATATAATTACAGATTGTTTCATAGTCTTCTTGTAAAAAGGACGAAAATTGATCTTTAAATATTTTTTGATATCGTGTTGTTAAAATCCATTCTAATGTGGATGGTCCCATTGTTTTTATGAGAACTGCTGCTAATCCTTCTCCTACATGATTTTGGAATTTTTTTACTTTACTTGCAAGATTTTCTAAATCATTATTTTTGTAATAATGAAAGGTTATCATTAAAGCTAGAGCTTCTGTTATACATTCTTCTAGGGCATTTTTATTTGAGAATAATCCATCTTCAATTCCAATTAAATAAGGAACTCCTATTTCTTCTTCTGATACTTTTCTTCTTCTTAGTGAATGAATTCTTTCATGAACAATTGCTTTTGTGAAATAAAACTCTACACTTTTATTTTTGAAGTCCATCATTTCTTCTCTTGCTAATTCATCTTCATTTATTATAATAGAGTCTTCTATTTCATTGTATTCACCAACGGCACATGATACTTTTTCTGTTTTAATTTTTCCTATTGTTACAGGTATTTGTTGTTGGTCTTCAATTAATTCATCGTCTATTACAATATCATACTGATATATAAATGACAGAATGGCATCTATTGCTTGCTGATTACAATGATTTATAAACGTTTCTTTCGTCATAGGCATTCTCCTTTTTTTTATTATATCACAAAAAAAGGTTTAATTTCTTAAACCTTTTTATCGATAACCTAATGATTTATTTCTAGCTTCAATTTCTCTTGATTCTGCTATAGTATCTACATCATAGTACAATAACTCGATTAAAGTTTTTGCTGCTTGAACGTTTTCCATTTGTTGTGGTGTTAAATATACTTTTTGAGAAGCTTTTTTGAAATTACTACATCTTGTTACTATGAACTTATCTAATTCATCATTAACATATACTTGGAAACCATCTGTGATAAATGGATATTCTGCTATATCTTTTTTTCTTGGATAATCAGCCATTTTTTCACAATTAGCAACATAACCATTTGCACAATTAAAACATTCAGAACCAAGTCTTTGGTAAGCTTCATCTAAAGAATCACTATAAGATTTTGCTAAGACTTTATCTACACCATTTGTTGATTCTTCTGAAAAATCAAGTTCCAAGGAATCCTCCATAAGTTTCCTAAGATCTTCTCCTTTACTTTTTCTTGTTTGTAATACGATAATCTTACTAGGATTTGTTCTTTTTATTTGACTTTTTACATAACCTGTTACAATACCTTTTGCCATCATAGATAAAATTAAATCTGGATGTTCATTGTATGCAGCTTCTACTAATTTTCTAGTTTCCATGTAAAAACCTTGCAATACTTCTTCATAGATTTTTACTAAATCTTTTTTATTATTTGCTTGTCTTAATTTTCTTATTAACTTGATAATTCTTTCATAGTTTAAATCCATATTTGCAAAAGCATTTTCTATTTTTTTCCAATTTGATTTTTCTTCTGAATGCTCTTGATCTTTTTCTATAGACTTTACACTATCATTATACACATAAGTAACTTGGTCGTTATCAATAATACCTTCTAATCCTCCATCAGCTACTGAAAGATATGGTGTTTCTGAAACTAATTTTACTTGATTGTCTCTTAATATTACTAATCCATGATGTTTTATCACTATTTTTCCCTTTTCCATATTCTATTCCCCCTTTTTGAATGACTGTATTATAACATTTTTTTACCTATTTGTCAACTCTATGTTCGAATTTGTCAATTATTCAATAAAAAAGAAAGTAATTTCTACTTTCTATACATCTAAAAATGCTAATATAACAACTCCTGCTAGAACAAGGAAAATACCTGCATATTCTGTTTTACTTAATTTTTCTTTTAATACTACTCTTGATAATAACATTGTTAGTACACAGTAAGATCCTATGATTGGAGCAGCAATTGTTGCATTCTCTGCCATTGAAAATACATAGAATACTTGTCCTACCATTTCTAAGGCAGCTGCAACGTATAAATTCCATTCATTAAATACTTTAACACTAGGATCTTTTTTCTTTAAATAGAAATATGTGATAATTCCATATGCTAAGAATGTCAATTCATAACTAATTAAAGCTGAATCTGCACTAATTAATTCTAATTTATCAAGATATACTCCATCTAAGAATGTTCCTACACCATCAAATAAGGAATATACTAATGGGAACATTACTCCTAAAACAAATAATTTCTTTAAACCATTTTTCTTTTTAAACTCTTCTCTTTTTTGTTTACTTTCTCTAATTTCATCAATAGATAAGACAATTACTCCTGCAAATATTAATAAACAAGCAATATAAAATGGTAAATCATATACTTCTTTAAAGAATAATACAAATAGCAATGCTGTAATTACTCCACTACTATTTTGAATAGGACTTGATATCGATAATTCAATATACTTTAATCCACGATAACCTACTATCATACTAGCAATATATAATACTGATATTGGGAAGTATTTTAAAATATCCATGAAATTGACACTTAATCCTTTTACTAATAAATAGATTAGTGCATGAGCTCCCATCATTAAACCAACTAAAATACCTGTTTTTAAATGAGTATTGTCATCTACTTTATTTGTTATTTTATAAAAAACAGAAACTCCACCCCAACTGACAAATGTTATTACGGTACATAATAGCCAAATCATATTATTCATACTAACACTCCTTCACCAGAGAGATTATAACAGAAAAAGAAAAGAATTTCTAGTCTTTTCTTTTGTATATTAAAATAAATAGCAATCTACTTAATTCAATTTAATTTTTCAGTTTATCATTTTTTACTTAAATATATTTTTAAAGATTGCATTTAACCCTTTGTTGATGACTTTATTTGTTGCGGAGTTTACTACTTTCTTTCCTAGTTTGTATTCAATACTATTCTTTCTTGCTCTTTCTGCTTCTCTTTGCTTTTTTTCTGCTTCTCTTTGTTGTTTTGCAGCTTCTTTTTCTTGAGCTATTTTATCTTTTTCTGCTT
>CAMOGG010000066.1 GCA_946614095.1 uncultured Caryophanales bacterium
TGTTTTGTAATCTTCTGACAATAGGTCGCATTCTCTTTATTCTGAGGATTGGATATTACTTCTCATTTAGCATAATCCCATAAAGTATCATTAAGGAATTCTGGTCATTTTTCTTCAAATTTTTCAATTAAATCCTTAACAGTCCATTCAAATGGAATCTTAAATGCTAATTTATTAATTATAGCACCAGTATCCATTCAAGCATCCATGTGCATTATAGTAATTCAACTCATTTCTTCATTATTTAAAAATACTGTTTGTAGAGGACTGGCTCAACGATATTTAGGAAGTAATGATCCATGAACATTTATACATCAAAAGTTAGGAACATCTAACAGTATTTGTGGGATGATTTTTCAATACGCAATAACAACAAAATAATCAGCCTTTTTATCACAAATCCAATCATAAAAATGTTTTCACTCTAGTGATTTTTCAGGATTGATTTTAGTAGGAGTATAGATGGCTCCTCAATCTATTCAGCAATCAAGAGCTGTTGTCTTTATGATGTTTGGAGTAAGTTTTAATCCTCTCCCAACAGGTTTATCTTCTTGACTAACAACACCAACAACTTCAAATCTTTTATCATTTAATAGTCCTTTTAAAAAAGGCACTCCTATTTGTGCTGAAGAAAAAAATACAACACGGTAATGCTCTGGATCATACATTTTCTCACTACTAGGTTTACAAGCTAAAATTCTATCTGTAATCATAGGAAGTCATTGAACAAATCAATATCTTTTTAATACTCTTACTCAATATTCACTACAATGTGGTTCATGTGAACAAACCTTTCCTTTGAGAAAAGGGGAGAGTATTCATTTATCAGGAGAAATACTGAGCTGATAAAAACGAATAAATTGTATTGAAATCCAAGCTAATACTTGGTCAAAAGTATTAAGATATTTTATTATTTCCTTTTTCATCTGCTATACTACTTAGATATCCTAATAAAATTCAATAGATAACAAAGAAAAGATAATTAACCATACTGTCTTCAAATACATGAAGGAATAATCACATAACGAGTAAAGCTAAAAGTCATCTTTGAAGTGTAATGAATAATTGATAATTCTCATTACTTATAGCTTCTTTTCTGATAAGTTCTAGGCGTAATATTTTCTCTTCATATATTCATAACAAGAGTACTCAGCACCAAATAATAAATCAAACAGTCCCTAAATCCAACATTAATTGTAAATAATAATTCTCAGGTAAGAAAGTTCAGGAGTGGTGTACTGCTGGTCACGAACTTCCTAATCAATATCAAAGAGGCTTGTTAATAACCTGTAGAATACCATTCCATTTTGCATTAATATGTCATATTGTTGATTCTCGTTTTAGTACGGATAATCATAATAGAGCAGCTATAATAATTCAGAAAACTCATAAGGACCATTTTTTATGCTTAAGAATTGTTTTTAAATTAAGGAGAATAAGAATAACAATCAATCAAATTATTGCAGCTCTTGAAAGGGTAGCAATAATACTAAGAACCCAAACACTAGTAATAGCTAAATTAAGCCATTCATTTCTTCTCCATTTTTTTATTTCAGAGAATTTTCAAATAGGGAAAAGATAGAAAATAACAGGAAAGAATAGAACTAAGAAATATCAATAATTATTAGGTCAAGAAAATAGTCATTGCCATCTTAAATCTCATTCATATCAAGTCAAATAGTAGATTGGAGGATTTTCTCAATAGTGGAAATCATCAAGTTTTCAATATCCTATACTGTAGAAAAAATCAGGAACAATTAGTTTTAATCCTTGCCAGATCCATCACAAAACAAGTATTGAAACAAGTCCCCATTTAACATATGGAATGGCTTTATGTAGATTAACTTTTCTTTTTTGCATAAAGAATCACACAGCAGTTGCTGAAAGTATTATTATCATCCGCCAAACACCATACTTTACTCAGATAAGAATGTCGCTAAATGATTTCTCAAATAGGAAATATGATGTTAAAACTCAGAAAAATAGTAGAAACAGAAATGCTACAATAATTTTCCAATAACTTTTAAAATAATCTTTCCAGTACTTAATATTATATAGGCAATAACATCAAACAATAGCTATCCATAATCAATCTCTAATGAGAGCTAAATTAGACTGATCAATAATTCCAAATCAATATCAAAAACAGGTAACAAAAAAGTGATAGAGTATTTGAGTAAGTAAGAATAGCCCAATAATAACAAGCATAGATTCTCATAACAAGTATGGTAAAAGTACTAATTGGAGTATGTAAATGTAAAAAGAAAATGCAAGTAAATATATAAAAAATCTTAATTTTGATATAAAAATTAAAACAATAAAAAAGTAATTCTTTTTTGTAAATTAAAAAGAAAGGAATTATCCTTTCTTTATTTAAATATGATTTGTCTTTTAATAAATTCCTTTTATTAACGCATTTAATGGATCTGATTCATCGTTCATTAATTTGTTAATCTCATTATCTAATTCATCATTTGCTTTTTTTAGCATGACCATTATATCACCTCTTTTTTCATTCATATTCGGTTTTGAAATATTTTCCATAATTCATTTCTTTTTTAAATAATCGAGATGTTTTTGATAATATGGCGTTCATCCATCAAAATTACTTCAATAGAGTAATCTAGATAATGTTGTACCAAACTGTGCTCTTGTAACATTTCACATAGGATTAAAGTATTTTGTTCATACTCACATATATTCAAATTCACATGCAGCATGAACGTATTCTTTTAAATCTTCTGTTATACTATTTTTATCTGCAAAATTACAAGCATTAGGGTTACTTACATGTATAGTTTCACCATATCTTGCTTCATGAAATTTGACTAACATTTTTGCTAATGCTTGCCTTGTAATATATCAATTAAGATTAGCTTTTTCAATTGGTTGCGTAGTAATACCTTTACTATAAGCCCGATCATATGCTTCTTTTTGTTCCTGTGAAGTATAGGCAAATACAAAAGTCCCAATCGTTAATAGAGGTAATAATAAGAGTACAATTTTTTTCATTTAGTAGAATAATAAATAAACTATTTAATTATAGTGTAAAAATTATAAAAAAGCAAATAAAATAATAAAAAAAGAAGAATGTCAAGTATTCTTCTTTTTTTCTATGGTATAAATTAGATTAATTACCTTCAAGCAATGATAAATTTTGCTTTAATTTCTCTATCTTTTGTTCATAGTCAGCTTTATTATTCTTTTCTCTTTCGATGATTTGTTCAGGAGCTTTAGACATAAATACTTGATCATTTAATTTTCTTTCACATGAAGCTAATCAATTTTCTAATTTAGCTATTTGATCAAGAATCTTTTTCTTTTCAGCTTCAGTATCAAGTAATCCTAACAAAGGAACAATTAGTTCAGATTTACCAACAACTCTGAATCATGAAAGATCTGGTTTCTGAATATCAGCTCAGAATTCAAGTGAAGATAATTTAGCTAACTTCATTAAGAAGGACTTATTGTCTTCTAGTATCTTAATTTCTTCAGCATCATTAGTTCTAACAAGAGCTGGTACTTCTTTACCAGGATTAATATTTGCTTCAGCTCTTATATTTCTGAAAGCAGTAATAGCTTCTTGCAACCAATTCATAGATTTTTCTATTTCTTCAGAAATTTGGCTTTCATCAGCTTTAGGGAAGGGTTGAAGCATAATAGTTTCTCCTTCAATTTTTAATTGTTGCCATAATTCTTCAGTAATGAAAGGCATAAATGGATGAAGAAGTCTTAATGCATGTTCTAATACATCCCATAACACATATTGAGCAGTTTGTTTACTCTTAAGATCATCATTCATGTATAATCTAACCTTAGCCATTTCAACATACCAATCGCAGAAGTCTCATCTAATGAATTCATATACAGTTTTAGCAGCTTCATCGAGAGTATATTTTTGTAGATAATCTTCTGTTTCTTTAATAGCTGAATTTAATCTAGAGTAAATCCATTTATCTACCAACTCAAGTTGTAAGTCTTCTTTTTTAATAGTCTTAGGATCAAATCCTTCTAAGTTCATAAGTACAAAATTTGTAGCATTCCATACTTTATTGGCAAAGTTTCTTCCCATCTCTATTAACTTCTCTGAGAAGTATACATCTTGTCCTGCTGAAGTATTATAAATCATTGTAAATCTAATAGCATCAGCACCATATTCATCAATAAGTTTTAATGGATCAGGAGAATTACCTAATGATTTAGACATCTTACGTCCTAATTCATCTCTTACAATACCATGGAAGAATACATTATGGAATGGTACATCTTTCATTTCATATAGTCCCATCATTACCATTCTAGCAACCCGGAAGAAGATAATATCAGCTCATGTTACTAAAGTAGAAGTAGGGTAGAAATGTTCAAGAAGTTCTGTCTTCTCAGGCCAACCCATAGTAGAGAAAGGCCAAAGAGCAGAAGAGAACCAAGTATCTAAGACATCTTCTTCTTGAGTTAATTCAACTTCTTTTCAATAATTTTCTTTTGCTTGAGCAAGTGCTTCTTCTTCAGATTTAGCAACAAAAACTTTTCCATCTGGTCCATACCATGCAGGAATTCTATGTCACCACCAAATCTGTCTTGAGATACACCAATCTCTAATATTTTCAAGCCAGTGATAATATAC
>CAMOGG010000067.1 GCA_946614095.1 uncultured Caryophanales bacterium
CTAATATTTTCAATTCCTGTTAAATACATAATTAATCTTTCAAATCCCATACCAAAGCCAGAATGAACACACCCTCCATATTTTCTTAAATTCATATACCAATATACGGAATCTAAATCTATTTCAAGTTCATTTGCACGTTTTAAAAGGACCTCGTAATCATCTTCTCTTTGACTACCTCCCATTAGTTCTCCTGCTCCTGGTACTTCTAAATCTACAGCTGCAACTGTTTTATTATCATCATTTACTTTCATATACCATGCTTTTATATCTTTTGGCCAATCAGTTATAAATACTGGTCCATTAAAGTGTTCTGTAATATATTTTTCATGTTCTTTTGCAATGTCTTCTTCATAACTAGGCTCGAATTCCCATTTTACTTTTGCTTTTTTTAAAATATCAATTACTTCTTTATGAGTTACTCTAGTAAATTTAGAATCTAATAGTTTTTCTAATTTATCTTTTAAACCATTTTCTACGAACTTATCACAAAATTCTATTTCATCTGGACATTTATCTAGTACATATTTTACAACATATTTTAGCATTTCTTCTTCTACATCCATTAATCCATTCAAATCACAGAATGCCATTTCTGGTTCAATCATCCAAAATTCATTCGCATGTGTTTTTGTATTGGAATTCTCTGTTCTAAAAGTTGGTCCAAATGTATAAATTTTGTTGAATGCCATAGCAAATGTTTCTCCATGTAATTGACCTGATCCAGTAATGTAAGAAGTTGAACCAAATAGGTCTTTTGACATATCTACTTTTTTATCTTCTCCTATTGGTAAATTATTTAAATCAAGTGTTGTTACTTTAAACATTTGATCTGATCCTTCGCAGTCAGCTGTTGTGATTAATGGAGTATGTACATATAAATAATTATTTGATTGAAAATATTCATGAACAGCCATTGCAGCAACACTTCTAATACGAAATACTGCTTGAAATAGGTTTGTTCTAGGTCGTAAGTAGGCTTGCTCTCGTAAGAATTCTCTTGAATGCTTTTTTGGTTGAATTGGATAATCTTCTGGGCAATCTCCTAACAGTTCTATAGAACTAGCTTGTATTTCAAATTCTTGTCCTTCTTTTGGGGATTCTACTACTTTTCCCTTTACTTTAATACTGCTTCCTACTCTCATCTTTTGAATATTATCGAAATCTTTTAATTTATTATCATATACTATTTGTACATGTTTAAAAGAGGTTCCATCCGAAAAGTCTATAAATCCAAATTCTTTTTGTTTACGGTGATTTCGAATCCATCCCTCTAAACATATTTCTTTATTCATATATTTTTTTATCTTATTAAATAATTCCTTATCTGTCATTTTCAGTCATCTTTCCTTTCTTTTCTATATAATAATATGTTCCTGTTAAAGTTGCAACTAATTCTTTTTGATCATTATAAATATCACTTTTTGTAAAACAAATATTACTCCCCTCTTTGATTATTTGTCCTTTGGCAATAAGATATTTTCCTGTCCCTGGTTTTAGGTAAGATATATTAGCATCTAATGTTACTGCTTTTTTTCCTGATCTATATGCTAGTATTCCCATTAAGGTATCTCCTAATCCAAAGATAAATCCTCCATGAGTAAAACCATATGGATTATTTGAAGTATCTGTAATGTCTGCTTTAAGTACTATTTCTTTTTCTTTGATTTTTTCTACATGATAATGATTGTGTTTAAAAAAGCCGTTTTCTAATTTTCTTATTTCTTCTTTTATAATCATTGTACTTCCTTTCTACTAATTACTTTCATATTTCCAAGCCATAATTCTTATAATAGCTTTATTTAGTGTTTCTTCTGCTATAGTTCCATCTTTTACTGATTGTAATACTTCATTATACATTTCTGTGAAATCACTGGTAATAATCATATCATTTCCAGCATTAATAGCTAGAGTTGCTGCTTTATTATCTTCTACATAGCTTTTTACAGCATCCATTGCTAAGTCATCTGTCATAATAATTCCAGTAAAATTTAATTCATTTCTCAAAATAGATATTACTTTTTGACTTAATGAAGAAGGATAATCTTTATCTACTGCCATCATGATATTGTGGGATACCAAAATACTTGGTACTCCTTGTCTTATTCCTGCTTCAAATGGTAGAAAGTCATTTTCTAAAAAAGAATTGTATTCTCTATTATCAATCGCAATACCTGTATGAGTATCGACATTATTGCCATATCCTGGAAAGTGTTTTAAACAAGAGTTAATATGATTATTGTTAGCATATTTTACCATATTTTCAATAAATGTTGCGGTTTCCTTTGCACTTTCTCCAAATGCTCTTCGATAAATAAAGTCATTGGGATTAGTGGAAACATCAGCTACTGGTGCTAGATTTAAATTAATACCAATTTCTTTTAATAATGCAGCCTTTTCTTTTTCTGTCTCTTCTAATAAAGCATATCCTCCCTCTTTATAGTATTCTTTTGGAAAAAGAAATCGTTCTTTTCTAAATGCTATATTAGAACTGACTCTTGTCACAAAGCCACCTTCTTCATCTACTCCAATTATTAAAGGATATTTATTATTCTCTTGTAATATTGTTAATTCTTCTTTCATGCTTTGTTTGTTATGATTTTCAAAGTCTTTTGCAAAAAGAATATATCCCCCTGGGTAGTAATTATTCCATATTATTGTTGAATTTTTATCATATCTGACTAGAAATAATTGTCCTACTTTTTCCTCTAAAGTCATATCTGATACTGTTTTAACAGCTTTTTGATATGAATCTTTAAAAATAGAATCTTTTACATCTTTATCTTCTAGTCTTATCATTTCTTGCTTTTTTTCTTTTTTTTCTTCCTGTTTTGGTATATCTTTTTCTTGAGTCCAATAGAAATATCCTACTCCAATTAATATGATAAAAATAATGATTAGTCCTATTTTTTTCATACTATCCCCTTATTTTACAATTCTTTTTAATTCTTGTGGAATTGCTGTTTCTATTAAAATTTCTTTTTTTATTTCAGGATAATAAAACTTTATCCTATTAGCATGTAAGTATAACCTTGTTGCGGAATGTTTATCTCCATATTTTTGATCTCCCAAGATTGGATGTTTGATGCTACTTAGGGCAATTCTTACTTGTCCTTTTTTATTGGTCTGTTGATTTATTTCTAGTAATGAATACATCTCATTTTCTTTTAATACCTTATAATCTATTATTACTTCTTCTCCTTCATTTTCTTTGCAAATATATAATAGATTCATTTTTGATTCTTTTACGTATTGTCTAATTTGCCCTTCTTTTTTTCTCAATGTTCCATTCACAACTGCAACGAACTCTTGTTTAGTCACATAGTCTTTCCAATTATCTTGTAGTTTCTTTTTTGTTTTTTCATCTTTTGAAAAAATTACAATACCACTCGCATCTTTATCCAATGATTGAATTAAAAAGGGACGAGAAGTTTTTTCTTTTTCTAGAAGATATTTTTTTACAATGTAAAATAGTGAATTTTCTTTTTCTTTATTGGTAGAGAATATTGGTAAGCCACTTGGTTTATTGATAATTAATAGATGACTATCTTCTAATAATATATCAAATGGTAGTTCTTTTTTTTGACTATTTTCCGTTTGAATCACAATATTCATTCCAGCTACTAGTGGATAATTGTATTTCGTTGTTTGATTATTATTTACATAGATTGCTCCATGAGATAAGTATTGCTTGATTCTCTTTTTCGGCATATCTAGGTTTTCATACAAATAGTTTAATAATTCCCCATCTTTTTTTACTATGATTTTCATATTACTAACTCCCTCAACCAAATTATATAACATTCTTTTATTTTTCTCAAATAATGATTTTTTTGAAAAGAAAAAGCTTCAAGATTTTTCTTGATAGCTTTTTTCTTTTTACATTTCATTTTTTGATAATTTGTCTCGTAACTCTTGCTCTGATTGTTTTAACATGTCATTTAATTTTTTATAATCATCATCTTCTAATCCCATATATACAACTTCTGAAATGTCGTCATGATTAAAGGCAAATGAATAATTACTATCTATAATTCCTTCTGGAAATACACTTGCTCCATAATCATATACTGTTTTTTCTTCGTCATCTCCTTTGGAAAAAATCAAATAACTTGTAATCATAACTTTTCTTTTTTTATCTTTTAAATAAACTACTGTCCCGATTGGTAAAAATTTTTCTTTCATTGACTATCCTCTTTTCTTTCATCTTTTTCTTCCTCATCTGTGTTTTTCTTTCTCATTCCAGCAAGTCCTGCACTAATTCCTACTGCTGCTCCTACAGCAAGTGGCTCTACATAATCACCAAATGAACTTGTTGGCTTTGAATCAATTCCTGTATCTGGAATTGGAGCATATTCAGAAACCGGAGCGGAAGTTGGTGGAGTTGTGATTGGTGCTGACGTAATTGGAACTGTTGTTGGTGCTGTTGTAATTGGAACTGTTGTTGGCGCTGTTGTGATAGGAACTGTTGTTGGTGCTGTTGTAATTGGAGTAGTTTGACGTGGTTGCGGTGTTGGATTAGGAGATGGAGGAACTGGCGTTGGATCTGGCTTTGGATTTGGTGGGATTGGTGGATCTGGCGTTGGAGGATCCGGTGGGATTGGTGGATC
>CAMOGG010000068.1 GCA_946614095.1 uncultured Caryophanales bacterium
ACGGAGGATTAGAAGAATTTAAAAAACAAGCAGAAGAAAACAAAGAAGGTCAAGAATAGACTTTCTTTTTGATAGGAGGTATTAAAATGCCAAAAGTAGATTGGATTACATGGAAAACAAATATAAAAGAAATTATAAATCCTCAGGAAGTACTAGACAACTTAACAAAAAAAACTCAAGAGTATTATTCATATACAAATTCTGTTATTTATGAAACAATAAATCACGAAATGGAACATGGTGGATTAACTAAAGAAACATTAAATATAAATGGGAAAAATTTAGCTTATGAAAAAGCCAATGTCATTATGAATCATTTAGAAGAAATAAAAGCAAATATTGAAGAATTAAAGAAAAATATTTTAGATGCAAGTGAAGAGCAAAAACAAATTGAAAAAAAACAATTAATACAAGCTATTGAAACAAAAATTGAAGAAGAAGAAAAAATTAAACAAAATATTATTTCATTAAACAATAGAATACAAGTAGAAAATGAACTAGTAAAAAAAGGCGATGTAGAAGACCTAATCAAAATATCAGAAGAAAGAATTACACAGTTACAAGAAAAACTAGAATTAGTAAAGGCATTATAGGAGGACTATCATATGAATGGAGAATTAAATCAAGTTAATATAGAAGCTTTACAAAAAAGTTTAGAAACAATTTCATCTCTGGATAATAATATTAACAATGTAAATCTATCTAAGTATTTTACAGAAATAGAAACAAAAATTAGACAAATTAATTTTGAACATGCTAATTGCATTTCAAATTACAAAGATTCCATGAATTCTATTTACGAAAAGATAGATGAGATAAAAGAAAACATCCATCAACTATCAGAATCTTTAAAGGCAACCATTCATGGATTTTCTACAACAGATGTGAATTATAGAATTGAAAATAATAGTCTATCAAACTTAAAAACTAGTATTACTCAAGTTCCTCCTGTTACACAAGATAATCCCGAAATAATCTCTTCAGAGCCAATGGAAACTCAAGAGACTATAAATACAGTACCAATTGGATTAGGGATTGCCGCAACAGGAATTGCTGGGTCAATTGGTGCTATTGTTGTAGACTCTATGAATGATCATAAAAAAGTAGAAATAGAAGAATATCGACCAACCAAAGAAGAATTCACAACACCAGTAGTAGAAGAAACACAAAAAGAAATGAATCCAATCCCTACTTTTGATAGTAACAGTCCTTACCATGCCTCTAGAAATAGTGAAGCGATGAATAAGTTTTATGGAACAAATATTACGGAATATTACGAAAAAGAGGATAGTGAAGAAAAATCTGACTATTGATAAATCTTAAAAAATAGGTTATAATGACTTACAGATGCGAGGAATCAGAGGAGTATATATTAAATTTTAATAGAGAGTTCATGTTAGGTGGAAATGAATAAAAGATAATATAGAAGGTAGCTGAGGAGCATGATTTCTGAATTTTAGTAAGTTATCCCGGTAATTCCGTTATCAAAAATAAGCTATCAATTGATAGAAATTAAGGTGGTACCACGAGTAATTCGTCCTTTGGATGATTACTCTTTTTTTTGGAAAGGATGATGATATGGAAACAGCAATAAAAGAATTTATAAACTATACAGAACCATATAAAAAGTATGGTGAAAAAATAGATTTAAAAATAAAACATACGATGCGAGTCAAAGACATTTGTGAAAGAATTGCTAAGTCTCTAAATTTACCAAAAGAAGAAATAAAAGTCGCAACAATTTGTGGATTACTGCATGATATTGGGCGCTTTGAGCAATGGAAAAAATATCAAACTTATAGTGATAAAGATAGCATTGATCATGGTAATTTAGGATATAAAATATTAAAAGAAAACAATTATCTATCAAAATATACAGATAATAGAGAATATGAATCATCCATCCTAAAAGCAGTCAAATATCATAATAAGTTTCGAGTCCCAAAGAATATGACAAAAAAAGAGAAGAGATTCTCTAATATCACAAGAGATGCAGATAAAATAGATATTTTATATTTGTATCAGATAGGAGTTTTTTTAGTAGATGATGAGAATTCAAAAATAAGTAATGAGGTCTATCAAAGTCTATTAAATAATAAATTAGTTAATAAAAAAGATATTAAAACAAAAGCAGATAGAACAGCAATTCGCTTAGGATTTATTTTTGATATCAATTGTAAATATTCTTTTCAATATATAAAAGAGAATCATTTATTAGAAGATACAATAGAAAAACAAATAAAACAGACAACGAATAAAGAATTAAAAAATCAATTAAAAGAAATACAAATAGTAATAGATAACTATATAGAGGAGATGTTAACATGTTAGATAAAAAATATAATCATAAAGAAACAGAAAAAAATAAATATAATATTTGGAAAGAAAAAGGCTATTTTAAAGCCGATAATACATCTGATAAAACACCATTCTGTGTTGTTATTCCACCTCCAAATGTAACAGGAAAATTACATATTGGTCATGCTTATGATACAGCGATTCAAGATGCTATTATCAGATATAAGAGAATGCAAGGTTTTGATACATTATGGTTACCAGGAATGGATCATGCTGCAATCGCAACAGAAGCAAAGGTTGTGAAAAAATTAAAAGATGAGGGTATTGATAAATATGAATATGGAAGAGAAAAATTTTTAGATGCTTGTTGGGATTGGACTCATGAATATGGAGATAATATTAGAAATCAGTGGGCTGGTTTAGGATTATCTGTAGATTATACAAGAGAAAGATTTACATTAGACGAAGATTTAAATAAGGCAGTAAGAAAAGTATTTGTAGACTACTATAATAAAGGATTGATTTACAGAGGAGAAAAAATCATTAACTGGGATCCAGTTGCAAAAACAGCACTTTCTAATGAAGAGGTAATTTACAAAGAAGAAAAAAGTGCATTTTATCATTTGAAATATAAGTTGGAAGACTCTGAAGATTATCTAGATGTCGCAACAACCAGACCTGAAACATTATTTGGAGATACTGCAGTTGCTGTAAATGAAAAGGATAAAAGATATAAAAAGTTTGTAGGTAAAAATGTTATTCTACCTATAATGAATAAACCAATTCCAGTAATCACTGATGAACATGCTGATATGGAAAAAGGTACTGGTTGTGTTAAAATTACTCCAGCACATGATCCTAATGACTTTGAAGTAGGAAATAGACATAACCTAGAAAGAGTAGTAATCATGAATGATGATGCTACGATGAATAAAAATGTACCTGAAAAATATCAAGGTATGACTAGAGAAGATTGCCGTGAAGAAGTATTAAAGGATTTAAAGAAAGAAAAATTATTATTAGAAGTAGAACCATTAGTACATGAAGTAGGTCATAGTGAAAGAACTGGAGTTATGGTAGAACCAATGATTAAAGAACAATGGTTTGTTAAAATGGAACCACTTGCGAGAAAAGTATTAGAGACTCAAAAAGATAAAGATAAAAAGATTAATTTTGTACCAAAAAGATTTGAAAAAATTCTAAATCATTGGATGGAAATTTCCTATGACTGGTGTATATCTCGTCAATTATGGTGGGGACATAGAATTCCAGCATGGTATAAAGATGGAAAAGTATATGTTGGAATGGAAGCTCCTAAAGAAAAAGGATGGGTACAAGATGAAGATGTTCTAGATACTTGGTTTTCTAGTGCCCTATGGCCATTCTCAACACTAGGTTGGCCGGAAAAAACAAAAGATTTAGAAAGATACTTCCCAACAGATTGTTTAGTTACAGGATATGATATTATCTTTTTCTGGGTAGCAAGGATGGCCTTTCAATCAGAATATTTAACAGACTCTCGTCCATTTAAAGATTGTGTCATCCACGGACTTATCCGCGATAAACAAGGAAGAAAAATGTCAAAATCTTTAGGAAATGGTGTAGATCCATTTGATATGGTAGATAAGTATGGAGCAGATTCCCTAAGATTCTATCTAACTACAGATGGCTCAATGGGTACAGATCTACGTTTTGATGAAGTAAAACTAACATCTACATGGAACTTTATTAATAAAATTTGGAATGCTTCTAGATTTGCACTCATGAATATGGAAGACTTAGAAGAAATAAAACTAGATAATTTAAAACCAGAAGATAAATGGATTCTAACTAAGTATGAAAAGATTATAAAATCAATCACAAAGCATATGGATAAATATGAATTTAACTTAGCCGGATCAGAAATCTATGACTTTACATGGAATTATTTCTGTGATTATTATATTGAAATGGCAAAATACTCATTAGAAGATACTGCTACAAAATCAACACTTTGCTTTATTTTAACAGGTATATTAAAAATGTTACATCCATTTATGCCATTTGTAACAGAAGAGATTTATTCAATGTTACCAGTAAAAGAAGAAGAATCTATTATGATTTCAGAGTATCCAAAATATACTAAAAAACTAGTATTTGATGCCGAAGAAAAAGCAGTAGATGATCAAGTAGAATTTA
>CAMOGG010000069.1 GCA_946614095.1 uncultured Caryophanales bacterium
AACTGAGAATACTCAGTATTTAACAATGTCTGTAGAATTAAAATATACTAGACTCTATGTTAATTGTAATTGTTTGGAGAAAGAAAACTCTAATGATAAGTGTAATCAATTAATAGTTTACTGATAATAAATTGTTAATGGTTATGTAAACTCGGCTACTAAAATAGTAGCTTTTTTTGTTTTTATATTGACAAGTATATTTTTTTTATATTAAAATGATTATGACAATAGTAGTTTGTACTTATATTATTTATAATTGAAAAAATTATTATAATGGTTTGTACTAAATCTTATCATTGCTATTGTTAATTGCAATTTTATATAAAGAAGGAAAACTTTATAAAATAGTAAATGCTATCCAAGTTGTAAATGAAAGCAATTCTATTTTAGCGAGTAGAGGGGTAGTTTCTACAAAAACCAATTTTTTGATTGTTTATCAGACAATTAAATATTATAAAAAGGTTAATAAGTTGAAGTTGATTTATTATTTCTTTTTAGAATCATAAGGTTTTCATTACTTATGATTTTTTTTGATTTTATCTTGTTTTTTTATTTCGATGTTGTTATAATTGTCCTGTATAGTAGGAGGTTGTATTCTATGGGAAAATATAATCTAGGTAAAACATCTGTTTCGTTGTCTGAACGAATTAATACGAATGATTTTTATTTAAATGATAAAAAAGCTGATAAATATATACAGGATATAGATAATCAACTAGATGTTCTTCGTAAATCACTTTTAAATATTCAAAAACTATTAAATCAATCAGTTAATATTGGGTTAGTTAATGGCAATCGTGCAACTACTTTTAAGTCTTGGGCAAGAAAAGCTAAATCTCAATCTACCCAAGCGGATAAATTAAGAGTTAGATTATTGGATGGTTATCGTGATGATGTTGAACAATATCCAATACATTTATTAGATTTACGTATTGCTATATTAGAAAAGAAGATTAATGATATGGCAAATAAAAAGTGAGGTTGGCTATTATGGTAAAGAAAATCAAATATACTGATAAAGATGTAAAGTCTATTGCATCTGAATTAGAGAAAGAATTAAAGAGAGCTCAAAGGGCTTTAGGTAAGATAGAGACTTCTGTTGGACTTCTTCAAACAGGAGATAAGAATGGTCCATATTGGAATGGATCTAATTCCTATAAATTTTTAAAATCATGCTGTGCTCAAATTGATCATGATCAATATTTATTATCTAACTTAAATAAATGTTATGATTATTTAAGTGGTATTTTGAAAAAAAATTAAAAAAATGTTGACATATTGCTTCATTTCGTGTATTATATGTTTCGAAAGGGAGAAAACTAAGTAAATTTTTACGATGTTTTCTCTTTCTTTTTGTTTCTGGGTGATAAAATGGGGCAATATTTTGATAATGAAAAATTACCTAGTAAATTGGTTCGGACATCGAGCTTTGTATTAGGAAATCATTTTATTTTTTTCACCGATAATGGTGTATTTTCAAAGGACGGTTTGGACTTTGGCAGTAGACTTCTTCTTGAATCTATCCCGCTTGAAGAAGTTGGAGACAAAGTTCTTGATATGGGATGTGGTTATGGAGTATTAGGAATTGTTTTAAATAAGACTCTTCAATGCTGTGTTGATATGGTAGATGTCAATTTAAGAGCTCTTCATTTGGCAAAAATGAATGTTCAAGAAAATCACTGTAGCAATATTTCTGTGTTTGAGAGTAATACTTATGAAAAAATAAGTTCTAATTATTCTTGTATTATTACCAATCCTCCTATTAGGGCTGGTAAGAAAGTTGTTTATGATATGGTGATGAATGCTAAGAATTATTTAAAAAAAGATGGGAAGCTTTTTTTAGTGATTCGAAAAGAGCAAGGTGCAAAATCGCTAATTGTCGACTTAAAAAACTTTTATACTGTTGATATCTTACAGAAGAAAAAAGGCTTTTTTATTGTTCGATGTTGTTTGTAATTGATTTAATAATTATTTTATGTTATTAATAGTAATTACATTTATTTTTCAAAATTTTATATGTGGGGTGAATATTAGTGTCTTATAAGATTGTAAAAAGTGGAGACTATCGAGAAAGAAGAAATTTCTCAAGAATTAGAAAATCTTATGAATTAAAAGATTTGTTAGAAATTCAAAAGAAATCATATAATTGGTTTATTCAAGAAGGTATTAAAGAAGTATTTAATGATTTATTTCCAGTAGAAAATTTCTCTGGAACTTTGTCACTTGAGTTTGGGGATTATCATTTTGATGAGCCAAAGTATTCTATTAAAGAAAGTAAAGATCGTGAATCTACTTATTCTGCACCTTTAAGAGTAGAAGTTCGTTTATTTAACAGAGAGAGTGGAGAAGTCAAAGAACAAGAAATATTTATGGGTGATATGCCTATTATGACTGATAGTGGAACGTTCATTATTAATGGCGCAGAACGTGTTATTGTTTCTCAATTAGTTCGTTCTCCAAGTGTTTATTTTAATCATGAGATTGATAAAAATGGTAGAGAATTGATTACTTCTCAAATTATTCCAAATCGTGGTACATGGTTAGAGTTTGAAGTTGATGCTAGAGATGTTTTATATGTTAGAATTGATAGAACTAGAAAGGTACCAATTACTACTTTACTTCGTGCATTCGGTTTATCTAGCGATGATGATATTCTAAAAATGTTTGGAGAAGATGACTATTTAAAGAATACAATTGCGAAAGATTCTACAAAGAATACAGATGAAGCTTTAATTGAAATATATGAGAAGTTAAGACCTGGAGAGCCAGCAACACTAGATTCATCAAAAAACCAAATTATTACTCGTTTCTTTGATGAATTCCGTTATGATTTATCAAAAGTTGGACGTTATAAATTTAATCGTAAATTAAATATTACAGATCGTTTATTGAATCAAACTCTTGCGGAAGACATTAAAGTTGATGGAGAGGTTTTGTTAGCTAAAGGAGAAAAAATTACAAAAGCAAATATTGCTCAATTAAATGAAGCTTTTGGTAAAGGTTTTGGCTTAGTTGATGCTGTTGTTAATGAAGAATTAGATTCTTTTAACAAAGTTCAAATTGTTAAAATTGTTGATCCAAGTGATAAAAAGAAAAAATTATTAGTTATTGGTAATGATCAAACCATTGATATTAAGAGATTAACTATTTCTGATGTTTATGCTGCTGTTTCTTATTATTTAAATTTATTACATGGAGTAGGTAATTTTGATGAAATTGATCATTTAGGAAATAGACGTATTCGTCAAGTTGGGGAATTGTTACAAAATCAGTTTAGAATTGGTGTTTCTAGAATGGAGAGGGTTATTCGTGAGCGAATGACTACTCAAGAGATGGAAGAAGTAACTCCTAAGACTTTAATTAATATTCGTCCAGTTACTGCAGCTATGAAAGAGTTCTTTGGTTCTTCTCAGTTATCTCAGTTTATGGATCAAACCAATCCTATTGCTGAATTAACAAATAAGCGCCGTTTATCTGCTTTGGGACCTGGTGGATTATCAAGAGATCGTGCTGGTGTTGAAGTTCGTGATGTTAATGCTTCTCACTATGGTAGAATTTGTCCAATTGAGTCTCCAGAGGGACCAAATATTGGTCTTATTACTTCACTTGCAAGTTATGCTAAGATTGACGAATATGGATTTATTATGACGCCATATCGTAAGGTGGTTGATTGCCAAATTACGGATGATGTTGAGTATTTAACGGCAGATGAAGAATTAGATTATATTATATCGCAGTCTACTGTTGGAACTGATAAATCTAATAAGATTATTGATGAACAAGTTAATGCTCGTTTTAGAGGAGAAAACATATTAGCTACTCCAGATCAAGTTGATTATATTGATGTTAGTCCACAACAAGTTGTTTCTATTACTACTAGCTGTATTCCTTTTTTGGAACATGATGATGCTACTCGTGCATTGATGGGTGCTAATATGCAACGTCAAGCTATGCCACTTATTAAAACAGAAGCTCCATTAGTAGGTACAGGTGTTGAATTTATTGCAGCAAAAGATTCTGGTGTTGAAGTTATTGCAAAAAATGATGGTGTTGTAGATTATGCAGATGCTAAAAGAATTGTTGTTAAAACAAAAGAAGGAAAAGATGAATATAAATTAGCTAACTTTGAATTAGCAAACTCTAGTATTTGTTCTCATCAAAGACCAATAGTTCATGTTGGTGATAAGGTAAAAGCTGGAGAAACTATTTTAGCAGATGGTAATTCTACGGATAAGGGAGAACTTGCATTAGGTAAGAATATGACAGTTGCTTTCATGACATTTAATGGTTATAACTATG
>CAMOGG010000070.1 GCA_946614095.1 uncultured Caryophanales bacterium
CTAAATTACTTATTACTTGATAATAAAATTGATAAGCATTTTGTACTTCATTAGGTCTCTTGGCTAATAATGTATATAGATTATCTTTTAAGTTTTCAATTTTATCTTTAAAATTTCTTATATGTCTAGGATGCATTTTAGCTCCATTTCTTGCTATTGCATCTATGCACTTTAAAATATCTGGATCATTTTGGAAATCTCCTTTATATGGAGTGAAAATTGCTTTTCTATCATCTAATATTTTTACTTCTGTAGCTGTTGATGGTGGAGTTGTATTTTTATCATTTCCAAAAATATTGCTAAACCAACTTCTTAATTCCATTAAGTTACCTCCTCATTAATATAATTTAAGTATTCCTGTTGCCTATTAATGTAGATTACATATGCATCCATTAAAGAAGCTGCTCCATCTATTCTTTGTCTTGCTTTTTCTTTTGATAACATAATATTTTCATTATCATCTACTTTAACTACAACATTTGATAAATTCCATTTCAGAATAGGATTGTTATTGTAATTTATCTTTTTGTCCATCAAATCAGCCTTCATTTGTTTTAATGGTGCTGATTCAGTTTTATAGCCTTGTCTTACTTCTTGCATAGTAAAGCCATATTCTTTCATTTCATCACACCAAAATTGAGCATTCCAACTATCATAACCAACCCATAATGGCCTTAGATCATTTTCTTGTACCTGTTCTAAAAACCATAATGTTACATCATGATAATCTATTTTTGAATCTCCACTTAATCTTAACCATCCATTTTTTAACCATTTATCGTATGGTATTTTATCTTCTGTTACTTTTTTTTCTAAGAAGTTAGCTGGAATCCAATACATCTGCTTGATTCTTATTTTTCCTTTAACTACTCCTAGAATAGTTGCACAAGTTAAATCGGTTGTACTTGAAAGATCACATCCACCAATACAGTAACAATCTTTCCAATCACTATATATTTCTTCATTGTTTAAATCTTCAAAAGTCAACCATGCATTTTGAATATTTTGTCTAACATTAAAGTCTTTACACAAGAGATTGACTAACTCAATTGGATTATTTTTTGCTCTTTCTACTTTCTCTCTCAATGTTTTTAATGATTTTATTTTTCCTAATGCTGGATTTGCTTTATACCAACATTCTTCTTTTACCCATTCTTTTTCATCATCCAATTCATAAATGACTGGTAATAAAACATCATCTTGAATAGTTCCTTCTATTACTTGTGCTGCATAATCATATTCAATATCAAAAACATTTTGTCTAACTGTTCCCATAGTACTTGTTTCTAGTAATAACGGTTGATCTCTTGCACTCATTGAGTCATACATAACATCTAATAAATTTTTATCTTTCCATGCATGTACTTCATCTGCAATGACCATATGTGAATTTAATCCATCTAATGAATTAGAATCACTTGCTAATGCTCTGAAACTTGAATCTGTTGAATCATAATATATTCCACCAATTAAACATCTTATTCTTTTCTTTAATGATGGACTTTTATTAATCATCTTTTTGCTTTCTTCCCATACTATTTTTGATTGATCTCTTTTTGTGGCTACTGAATATATTTCAGCTCCACCTTCTCCATCTTTTGTTAGCATATAATTAGCTATTCCAGAATCTAATACTGATTTACCATTTTTTCTAGCAACAAATAATATTGCTTTTTTATATTTTCTAAATCCAGTATCTTTATCTACAAAACCAAAAAGTGCTTGTAAAAATGCTTTCTGAAATAGTTCTAATTTTAAAGGTTGTCCATTCCATTTGCCTTTACTTTGCCTACAATATTTTTCTATAAAATGAATACATCTTAGTGACTTTTTTTCATCAAAAATATATGTATGTGTTTCATTTTCTCCTGTAGATTTATTAAAAAAAGAAACCTTCTCAGGCTTCTTAAGTTGCTTAACTAATCTACTGTAAATTGTCTTTACTTTCTTACAAACTTTATTAGGATTTTTTTTCATCCAATCATAATATTCTTCTATGTATGTCATGATAGATCATCATTATCAAAATCATCAATTCCATCTGATATTTCTTTTGGTAATAACTCTGTTATTTGTTTTGTTGTGGATTGATAATTTTTAATCATAGCATTATATTGAGCTAATGCTGGATTTGCTCTCTCAATAAAATATTTGCCTTGATCCATTTTTGTTACAACACCTTTTTCAGTTAATTCTTTCTTTAACTTTGTAAGTGTCTTTTTCATAAACTCTAATTCTTTGATTAGTGATAATCCTAACATAGCTTTTTCTTCTGGCATCTCATTAAATATCTTTTTCAAAGATTTGAAGTTAACTGGTTTTATTTTGTCCATTTTTGCGCTCCTTTCAAAGATTATGGGGGTATATGTGCGATTTTGCACATTTTTCAAAGGCCCTGTCCTCGGTTTCCCATTAAGGCTTTTAATGAGTCAAACTCGGGGGGCTTAATTCTTTTGAATAAGATTACCATCTTCATCAAAATCATAATTAATTCTTGTTACTTGATCTTGATGATGTTCTTTTTCGTGACATTCTTTACAAATACCTTCTAGGTTATTTTCATCTAAAGCTATTGAATCATCATATACATTAAAATTATCTAAATAGATCTTATGATGAACTATTCCTGTTCTTCTTTTTCCTTTAGGTAAATAATCACTTAATCCATCTACATAAACTGGCATATGACATCTATTGCATAATAGATTTTGTTTTAACCATATAGTATTTTTAGTTGTCTTCCATGCTTTAGAATTATAAAATTTCTTTCTTATTCCATAACTCATTTTATTTCTTCTTAATAGATTTCTTAGTTTTACTATTAACTAGTTTAGCAGTTTCAATTTTAACTTCATTATCTTCTAATACATCTGCAGCTTTAGTAGTTTTAACTTCTGTAGGTTCAGAAATAACTTTAGCTTTTCCTGCTGCTACTAATTCATCTACTCTTTCTTTAGTAAGCTCTATATTAGCCTTTTTATAAAGACTGTGAATATTATCTGCTGTTGTTACGTTTTGATTTAATTTAGAGTCCCAATAATTAGCTTTAATTTCTACTTTCATATTTATTCCTCCTTATCTATTTTGATAACCAATCCATATCAGCTTGAGTAGCTTTTCTGGTTGTTGGTTTATCATCATCTATACTGCTTATCAGTATATTCATAAGTGAAACAAAAGACATTTCTTTCATTTCTTCTATAGATATTCCTAATCTTTTTGTTAATGCAATTATTTCAAATTCATCAACTGGATCATCATTATTATTCTTTTTGGGGAAATCTTTATACTCCCCTTGATATGGGTGCTGTTGCTAATGATATTACTTCATTGATCCATTCAGTATTATCATATAATCCATCTATGTTCTTTAAGAAATCTTCAAATGTAGTAACTTGAGTAGAATCAGCTTCTTCTATCATCACATAAGATATTCTTAAAATAATTTCAGATACATCTTCAATAGAAGCTAATAGTTTATCTGCTTCTACATCTTGAAGTTTTGATAAACTTTGCAAATCTTGTAGCATTTTTCTTCCAGTATCATTTTTATATTTAAATTGAGTATAAGCACTAGATTTCATACTATATTCTGTATTTCCTATTTTAATAATTTTTTTCATGTTATTCTCCTTTCTAGTAATAAACCTCCTAGAAAATACAAAACTAATTTTTATAAATTCTAGGCAGCTTATCACTGCCTTCCTCCCTAATCCGAAATGGAGCTTAAAAAGTGCTTACATTTATAAGCACCTTAGAATAGATATAACGGTAGGAAGGTTTTATTTTTATAGTGC
>CAMOGG010000071.1 GCA_946614095.1 uncultured Caryophanales bacterium
TCAAATTAAGAATATTTTTAACAATATAAAAAATAATATTCAAATTTTTATCACATACAATTTCTATAATCACAAAATCATCTCACAATATCCTATATATAAAATATCAAATAATAAGAGCTAATTCAATAGAATTGACAATGAAAAAAAAGAGAACTTTACACGAAAGTTCTTTAAATAATTATTGAATAAACATAGCATCTCCAAAAGAAAAGAAACGATACTTCTCTTCAACTGCTATTTTATAGGCATTTAAAATATGTTCTCTTCCAGCAAGAGCACTAACTAACATCACTAATGTTGATTTTGGTAGGTGAAAATTTGTAATTAAACAATCAATTGCCTTGAATTCAAATCCTGGATAGATGAAAATATCTGTCCAACCACTACATTCTACAAACTGATTATGATCTCTTCGAATTGTCTCTAAAGTACGGGTAGACGTAGTCCCAACCGCAATGATTCTACCACCATTTTTCTTTGTCTCATTTAATACATCTGCAACCTCTCTACTCATTTGATAATACTCACTATGCATCTCATGTTCTTCGATGTTTTCAACTTGAACTGGTCGGAATGTACCAAGTCCAACATGTAATGTGATATAGACAATATTCACTCCTTTATCTTTAATTTTCTGGAGCAATTCTTTCGTAAAATGAAGGCCTGCAGTAGGTGCCGCAGCACTACCAACTTCTTTCGCATAAACAGTCTGATATCTACTTTGATCCTCTAATTTTTCATGAATATAAGGAGGAAGAGGCATTGTTCCTAATTCTTCTAATATCTCCATTAAAATCCCATCATAAATTAACTCTACATGAATCATTCCTTTATCAAAAGTATCAATACACTTTGCCTTTAATTTTCCTTCCCCAAAAGATACAATTGTGCCCACTTTTACTCTACGAGCAGGTTTTACCAAACACTCCCAAATATCTTTTTCTATATTTTTTAAAAGAAGAATTTCAATCACTGCTCCTGTTTCTTCCTTAACACCGATTAATCTCGCAGGAAGTACTTTCGTATCATTTAAAACTAAAGTATCTCCTTCTTTTAAATAATCCAATATATCATAAAAATGTTTATGCTCTACCTCTCCAGTCTCTTTATTCAATACCATTAATCGAGAATCATCTCTTTTTACTAATGGTGTTTGAGCAATTAATTCTTCAGGTAATTTATAATCAAAATCATCTACTTTCACAATATCACACTCCCAAAATATCAATATTTTTATTTATCAAAAAGACTTTTTATCAATTTTTTTCTTTCTTCTTTTGTAGCTTCTTTATCTAAATCATCGTAAAAGGCGTAAGCTGATACATAATCATTCACTAAATTTCGTTGCGCAAACAATTTTCTTTTTTCTAATGTTTTGGCGTAATCATTGCCATATTTTTCATTAAGCTGTATTTCCCAAATACCATCATCTGCTAGATTCTCTAACATTTTTAGTGATGCTATTTCAATACATAATCCATGATTTAAAACTAAATTTCTAATCTTTTCAGAAATTGCATAATCATCAGGATAGTAAGAAGCAAATTCTCTAAACTCATAATCAGGTAAAAATTTTATTTCTCCGTATGGGGCAGAAAAATTAAAATAATGTATAGAAGTAAGATAATTTATACCAATACAACTACTTACTAATAAAACCAATTGATTCGAACATAATGGTTTAAAAAAAACTCCACTATCATCTTTTACTAAAGTTCCCACAAGATATTCGTAATTAGATGATGATCTATGTGTTGTGTCTTCAGTAATCGTTAGAATAAAATCTCTAAGATCTTTTCTAGGATTTACTATTCGCGTTTTTCGTTCTATTTCTCTTTCACGAACCCTGCTCAATAACCTTAATGGATGAATATCACACATATAAACACAAACTAATTTCTGTTGATGAAAAGGTAATTTTAATATATCTTGGTTTTGCATTTTTTTATTCCCCCATCAAAAAACACTGATTATTAATCAGTGTAATTTACTACATTATATTATTTTTTAGACTTTTTTTCAAGTCCCAATACCTCATAAGCTTTATCTGTTGCGACTCTTCCTCTTGCGGTTCTTTTTAACAATCCCATTTGTAATAAATATGGCTCATAAACATCTTCTATTGTAGTAACTTCTTCTCCAATTGAACTGGATAATGCTTCTACTCCAACTGGTCCTCCATTGAATTTTTGAATAATAGCTAAGAGTAAATCTCTATCCGTATTATCAAGACCCATTTTATCTACTTTTAATCTTCCTAAAGCATCTTCTGTAATATCAAGAGTAATCGTTCCATCTCCCTTTACCATAGCAAAATCTCTTACTCTCTTAAACAAACGATTGGCAATTCTAGGAGTTCCTCTACTTCTTTTTGCAAGTTCTACTGCTGCGTCTTCATCAATTGGAACATCTAAAACACGAGCTGTTCTTTTTACAATATCAGTAAGTTCATCAATTGTATAAAATTGTAATTTATTGATAATTCCAAAACGATCTCTAAGAGGTGCTGATAAGTCTCCAGCACGAGTGGTTGCTCCAACTAAAGTAAAAGGTGGTAAATCAATCTTAATATTACGACTATTTCCTTCACTACCAACAATAATATCTAGTGAAAAGTCTTCCATAGCAGGATACAATATTTCTTCAATATATCTTGGCATTCTATGAATTTCATCAATAAATAAAACATCCCCTGGTTCTAGTGAAGATAAAATAGCAGCCAAATCACCACTCTTTTCTATACTAGGTCCACTTGCTGTTTTAATATTGGTACCCAACTCATGAGCTATGATAAAAGCAAGAGTCGTTTTACCAAGACCTGGAGGACCATATAATAAGACATGGTCAAGTGCTTCATTTCTCATCTTAGCTGCACTAACAAATACTTTAATATTTTCTTTTACATCACTCTGACCAATATATTCGTCAATAGATTCAGGTCTAATGGTATTATCCATTACATTATCATCAAATAATTCATAATTTGTAATTACACTTTCATTTTCCATCTTCTATCCTCCTTGTCTCAAATATCTTTTTCATCTTCTGAACAATCTTTTTCGTATCTCTTGGATTAACTTCTACTTGTGATTCCAATAATTCATATAACTTTAACTCTTGAAGAACAAAACCTACATCAAAAATCCCTTCTTCTTCAATCACATCAATCTCCATATCTCGAAAATGATGAATCATATTATCAACATAAGAAAACACAATTCCCTTCTCTACATAATACTCATAAAATATTTTTAAAATAAAATCTAATTGACTATCACTAATTAAACACGTAACTCCATAATCCTCTTCTAAAGAATCTATAATATCAATTACTTCTTTTTTAACACAATTCCTATGATAATCACTCATTTTCGAAACAGAAGACTTCTTTTTATGAATAAAAGGAGTTCTTTTATTATCAAAAAAATAAACAGTACCCATTACTTCAATAATAATTTTAAAGCATCTTTTACTTGTTCTTCTATAGATAAAGAAGTATCTACACGAGCAAGTACAGGCTTTAATTCCTTTTCTTTATATCCTAATCCAATTAATACTTCACGTAGTTCATTTTCAGTCTCTACTTGATCATCACTAATTCCAACTCCAATAAATTCTAATTTTCCTTTTAAATCCAAAATAATTTGTTTAGCAAGCTTATCTCCAATCTTAGGAAATTT
>CAMOGG010000072.1 GCA_946614095.1 uncultured Caryophanales bacterium
GCTTCTTTTTAATCTTTACCTAGGGATTATTTAGAGGTTCATTTTTATAGGTTATAGCTATCTTTTGTCTAGAAGATAGAAAGAATTATTAGACTAGTATATAATCTTGGTCGTTAACTACTTGGATTATATATGAATATAATTAGTTAACTAAGCTTGTAGAAGTTTATGTAGCTCTATTTTCGGACAGGAGTTCGATTCTCCTCAGTTCCACCAGTATGTTAAATAAGAACCATTTGGTTCTTTTTTTAATAAAGAATTGATAGTATTTAATATAAAAAAATGTTGTTGCTAATTTCATTGTTTGTGTTAAAAAAAATAATTTTTTTTTTATAATTAATTTGAGGTGTTAAAAATGGATGAAAAAAGAATTAAAAAGATGCTAAAATCAAGAATAAAAGCTGAAGGATTAGGACTTGCAGTTGGAGTGATTATCATTGGATTGATTCTCTCTCTTTTTGGTGGACCATCAATGATTTTATTAGGAATTATAGTTGCTATATTCTTTTATATAAAATCATTAATTGAAAATTATGATGAAATTAAAAATGTTGATCATGCATCGTTATTTTATATGTATGAAGATAGAAATGTTTTAATAAAAGTTATGGATGAAGTAATTAATCATCCAATAATTAAATTGGGTGCTACCAAAGTTTCGAAACATTTTATTTTATATGGAGATCAATATGAGAATATTATTCGTTTATATGATGTTAATGCCATTAATATTACAAAATTGGATGATAATTTTAGTCAAGTAGAAATTAAAGATAGATTTAATCAAAAGAAAAAACTAAAATATGTAACAAAAGACGCAGAAAAATTATATAGTTACTTATCAGAAAATTGTAAAAATACAGTTATTGGATGTCCGATTGAGTTTGAAGAAGGGTATCAACATACAAATGTTTATCATGATGAGCCTTTAACAGAAGAATATTGTTTCTATGAAGGAGAATCTAAAAAAACAGTAGGTAGAAGAACAGAATTAAGAAATAATCAAAATACAAAAAAGGAAGTAAGAAGAAGCACAAAAATAAGAGATGTTGAACAATTAAAAAAAGAAAAACAACTAGAAAATCAACAATCAGAGAAAAAAAAGAATAAAAAAGGATCTAAAAATGTGAATCAAAAATATAATGATTTAAAAAAGTTAAAAGAATTACTAGATAATGATATTCTTACAAAAGAAGAATATGATAAAGAAAAATCTAAAATTTTATCTGATTAATAACTTTATATATAGATATGACATTGAATTATAATTATGTTCTTTTTATAATTATTTTCACAGGTGTTATATAACTCTTTTTCTTTTTTATTTACATGTCTATTTTTGACAAACTAAGTAAGAGGTGAATAGTATGGATATATGGAAAAAAATGTATTTAAAAGCGAAAGAAGAATATCATCCAGAAGAGATATCTCCGTTTATTAGTGCACATCATGTAGTTTGTGCAGTATTAAGTGAAAGTGGAAATATTTATACTGGATTTTGTATTGAAGGTGCGAGTGGAGTTATGAATCTATGTGCTGAAAGAGTTGCAGCTTTAAATATGTATATTCAAGAAGGAACTACTGTGATAAAAAAACTTATTGCTTTTCGAAGTGAACCACCAAAAGTGAATGGGGGTATGCCATGTGGAGCTTGTAGAGAATTTTTGATGCAGTTATCTTATGAAAATCGTAATATGGAAATTTTAACCGATTATGAAACAAGAAAAGTAGTTCTTTTAAAAGATTTGCTTCCTAATTGGTGGGGAGACAAAAGATATCAGTAATATTATCATTATTTATTACCTAATAAATTTTAGATATTATTTATTTTTCATTTTTTCTGTTATAGTAATCTCGGTGATTGAAATGACACAAATATATTTAATCCGTCATGGCTTTACTCCTGCGAATAATGCGAAGTATAATAATCAAAGAAATTTATGGAAGATTGCTGAAGATGCTGATATGCCACTAGAGATGGAATATGGAGAAGAACAGGCAAGGGAATTAGGAATATTTTTGAATATGATTTCTGGTAAGACTTTAATACTTGTCAGTCCTTATCATAGAACTAGACAAACTTTAGAAATTGCATTAGCGGAAATGGACGGAGTTTATGATATTCGGATTTGTGAAGATCTTCATGAAAATCAATCTGGAGTACACTATGCAAAAACTAAAGATGAGGTATTAGAGCTTTATCCAGAAGCTGAAGAGTTTTATAGTAGAATTAAAGAAAATTCATTAGAGACTCGTTATTTTGGTGGAGAAAGTGAATATGATGTTCGTGATCGAGTAAAAGAAATCAGTGATAAAATAGTTTCTATTAGTCAATCTGGTAAATATGATAATATCTTTATTTTTGGACATGGTACTGTGAACCGTTGGATTTATTATTGGATAAATGGAGGAATTCTTCCTTTTAATCAAAAAAATTGTGAAGTAGTTCCAGCCAATGGAGAAAATCGTGGAAAATCTATTTTTCTTCCACAGGCATGGGTACCGCTTGGGTATGAAGTTGATATTAAGAAGTATTTAAAGAAATAGGTACTTCTTTTTTTCTTGGTTTTCTGTTATAATTTTCTTGTTTTTAGGAGTGATATTATGTTTCATAAAAAGATTATTGTGAAAATTGATGGAATGAAATGTGACCATTGTGCAAAAAGAGTTCATGATTCTTTAATAAAACTTGAAGATGTTAAATCCGTAAAAGTGAATTTAGAGAACAAAAATGCTACTATAAGCTATAAAGATAATATTGATATAGAACATGTTTCTGCAGTTGTTGAAGAGGAAGGTTTTCATTTTGTTGGAGTAGAATCTTAGGAGAGTTTATGGAATTTTATCAAGAAGTTGAAAGAAGTATTATTAAGAAGTATCGTAAAGATATTTGGGCTAAGTTTGTAAAAGCGGTTATCGAATATGAATTAATTCAGGAAAATGATAAGATTATGGTTTGTATTAGTGGTGGAAAAGATTCTTTTTTACTTGCTAAGTGTATACAAGAATTACAAAGACATGGGAAATTTCCTTTTGAAGCTCATTTTGTTTGTATGAATCCTGGTTATAATGAAAAAAATCGTGAACTAATCTTAGAAAACGCAAAAAGATTACATATTGATCTTGAGATGTTTGAAAGTGATATTTTTGAAATAGTTACCGATATCGAGAAGAGTCCTTGTTACTTATGTGCAAGAATGAGAAGAGGGTGTCTTTATCATAAAGCTCAAGAGTTAGGTTGCAATAAGATTGCTTTGGGACATCATTTTGATGATGTTATTGAAACAACTCTTTTATCTATGTTTTATGGAGCAGA
>CAMOGG010000073.1 GCA_946614095.1 uncultured Caryophanales bacterium
AAAGAAAATACAAGTAATAATGTGGCTAATTCAAATGCTAAAGTTGTTCCTTCTCAAATGAAGGCTGTTGTAGAAAATAAGTCTGGAAGAGTTAGAAATACAACACAACTAAAAAGAGAAAGACTTAAAATTATTCCACTTGGTGGATTGGAAGAGGTAGGTAAAAATATTACGGTATTTGAATATGGCAACGATATTATTTTGGTTGATTGTGGAGTTTCATTTCCTGAAGAAGATATGCTTGGAGTAGACTTGGTTACGCCAGATATTACATATCTTGAAAAAAATAAATCTAAAATAAAAGGTATGTGTATTACGCACGGACACGAAGATCACATAGGATCTATACCTTATGTTTTAAAGCAAATTAATATGCCAGTTTATGCTTCAAGATTAACTTGTGGATTAATTAAAAATAAATTGGAAGAGCATAAATTAGTTCGAAGCACAGAGATGCACGAAGTAAGAGCTGGTGAAACTGTTACTTTAGGATGCTTTAAAATTGAGTTTATTCAATCTACACACTCTATTGCTGATAGCATGGCTTTTGCAATTCATACACCAGTTGGAATTATCGTTCACACAGGAGATTTTAAAATAGATTATACTCCAATCGATGGAAAAGTTATGGATTTTGCAAGGCTTGCAGAACTTGGAAAGCAAGGCGTTTTAGCACTTATGTCAGACAGCACAAATTCAGAAAGAGAAGGCTTTACTATGTCTGAAAAAACAGTTGGTAAAGTTTTTCAAAAAATATTTAATGGTTGTCAAAAAAGAATTATTGTTGCAACATTTGCTTCAAACGTTCATAGAGTTCAACAAGTTATCAATTGTGCAGTTGAAACAGATAGAAAAGTTGCAATAGCTGGTAGAAGTATGGAAAATGTAATGAATGTTGCAAGAGAACTCGGCTATTTAGATATTCCAGATGGTATATTAATTGACATAGATAATATTGATGCATATGCTCCAAATAGAATTGTTGTAATAACTACTGGAAGCCAGGGCGAGAGCATGGCAGGTCTTTCTCGTATGGCACAAGGAAGCCATAAAAAGGTTACAATTGGTAGTGAAGATTTAGTTATAATTTCTGCTCATCCAATTCCTGGAAACGAAAAAATGGTTTCAGACGTCATTGACGATTTAATTAAAATTGGTGCTGAAGTTATTTACCATTCAATTGCAGACATACATGTTTCGGGACATGCTTGTAAAGAAGAACAAAAATTAATGCTTTGCTTAACAAAACCAAAGTATTTTATCCCAGTTCATGGTGAGTATAAACATTTACGAGCTCACGCCGAAACGGCTAAATCAGTTGGAGTTCCTGATGAAAACATTGTTATTCTTCATAACGGTGCAGTGCTTGAATTAGATAATGGATTCTGCAAGATTACAGGAAGTGTTCCTTCTGGCGAAGTATTGGTTGATGGCTTGGGAGTTGGTGATGTAGGAAATATTGTACTAAGAGATAGACAGCATTTAGCAGAAGAAGGAATAATTATAGTTGTAATGGTTATGGATAAAAAGACAGGAAAAATTATTACAGAGCCAGACATTATTTCAAGAGGATTTGTATATGTTAGAGAATCCGAAGATTTAATGGGCGAAATTCAAGCTGTTGTAAATAAAGAATTAGAAAAAATTAATTCTAAAGAAATAAAAGATTGGTCTATGATAAAAAATGATATTAGAGACTCATTACACGAGTATTTGTTCCAAAAAACAAAACGTAATCCTATGCTTATACCAATAATTACAGAAGTATAACTATTTGGTGAGCTTTAAAGATGTGAATAGTAATGTAAATATGTTATGAGTTAACATGAAAGGTGATACTATGAAAGAAATATTATTAGATATTTTTAAAGGTGCATTAATTGGCGTTGCAAATGTTATACCAGGTGTTAGTGGTGGAACACTTGCAGTTTCTACAGGTGTTTATGAAAAGATAATTAATGCTATAAATAACATTAGAAAAGATTTTAAACAGAGTGTTAAAACTCTATGGCCTTTTGCATTGGGCATAGTTTTAGGAATTGCACTTCTTGCATTTGTTATAACATTTTTGCTTGAAAAATTTGCTGTTCCCACAACGGCTTGTTTTATTGGATTGGTGCTAGGAGGAGTTCCAACACTTTATAAGAAAATAAAAGACGAAAAAATAAAATGGACACATGTTGTATCTTTTATTTTTACATTGGCAATAATAATTGTTCCGGTTGTTATTGCAGTTAATACAAAAGCTATTAGCTCGGTAGAAATTAATTTTTTAAATATAATTATTTTAATGGCTCTTGGTGTTATAAGTGCTGCCGCTATGGTGGTTCCAGGTGTAAGTGGTTCTATGATATTAATGATGCTTGGATATTATAATTTTATTATTGGAACAATTAAGGATACAATTTCTAGTTTTATTCATTTGAATATGACAGCATTTGGAAGCGGTGTGGTTATTATGATTCCATTTGCAATAGGAGTTTTACTTGGAATAGTAATTATTTCTAAAATTATTTCTTATGTATTAAAAAAATGGCCAAACGCATCAACTTGGGGAATTTTAGGACTAGTTGTAGCATCGCCATTTGCAATAATTGTTAAATTAGGTGCAATTGTTTTAACACCAGAGGTTATAATTGCTAGTATTCTAACTTTTATTGCAGGTTATTTTATTTCAAGTAAATTAGGTGAGAACTAAAATTTTTTGAAAATATATAATTTTGTAGAGGCTGTAAAAAAGTTATAAATTCGTAACGGACAGCATCAGTATACAAAGTATTAGCCGCCATTAGAATTATGAAATAGCAACAATTGTTAATATAAATATAAACACCTCCAAAATATAAATATTCCAAAACGTTGACGCCGGCTTCTAAAATAACTAAATAATGAAAAATAAGAGCAACCAAGAAAAAATATTGGGAACCCTACCCGCTTCGACTTGTCCCAATATTTTTTCTAGGTGCTCTAATTTTTAATTATTAAGTTATTGGAAGCCTTTCCGTGACGTTTTTCCACATTTATATTTTGGAGGTATTTTCTGTTATCAGTCATTTCGTAGTGGCGACGTTCCGTCGCCATATGGAGCC
>CAMOGG010000074.1 GCA_946614095.1 uncultured Caryophanales bacterium
TTGGTGGCTTGAAGTGGAATCGAACCACTGACACGAGGATTTTCAGTCCTCTGCTCTACCAACTGAGCTATCAAGCCTTTTATAGTTTTAAATAATAAAAAAATGGCGACCTGGAACGGGCTCGAACCGTCGACCTCTAGCGTGACAGGCTAGCGTTCTAACCAACTGAACTACCAGGCCGTAAATTTAACTTTACGTTTTTCTTATAATATAAAAAAAGAAATGGTGGGCGCAATAGGGCTCGAACCTATGACCTCCTGCTTGTAAGGCAGATGCTCTCCCAGCTGAGCTATGCGCCCATTTCCTTTCGACTTGTTTAGTATACTAAATTTTATTTTAATTGTCAATATATTTTTTAAAATTTTTTTAATTATTTTATTTTTCGAGAAGTAAATATTCTTTTTTTCTTAGAAATAGGCTTGTTTAGCAAGTTCAAAAAAGATTCACCAAACCATTATTTTTTTTGCATTTAGTGAATCTTTTAATATAATATTCTTAATTATTACAATTTCATTTTAATATCTCAATTGCTTTTATTAACTGTGTATCAAATTCTTTATCTATGGTGTTTTTTCCTTTCCATTCTTCAGGCAATTCTACTTCATAATCAGGAGTTATTCCTGTTTTGTGGATTTTATTTCTATTTGGTGTAAAGTATTCCTGAATTGTTACTTTTAAACCTGTTTTTTTGTCCTTTAATAAATAAATACCTTGAATTATACCTTTTCCATATGTTGTTGTTCCAACTACTTTTGCATTAACATTTTCTTTTATTGCGCCTGTTAGAATTTCTGAAGCACTTGCTGTATATTCATTTACCAATATAACAATTGGCATGTTTATAATTGGATCTTTTTTGGCTTTTGAAACTTCTTCATTATGATTTTTATCTGTTGTAATTAATGTGGTTGCTCCTTTAGGTACAATTAGGTCTGCAATTTCAAGCGATTGATCCACTAAACCTCCTCCATTGTTTCTCAAATCAATTATTAACGATTTTATTCCTTTTGATTGTAAGTCATTGTAGTGTTTTTCAAAATCCTTTGCGCAGTTTCCTTCAAAAGAACTTAATTTAATGTATCCAATATTATTTTCTAATATTTCAGAGCTTACATAGTTAAATTTTATTTTTTCTCTTGTTATATTACATTCAATTTCTTTTTCATCTCTTACTACTGTTACTTTTACATTTTCTCCCTCTGGTCCTCTCATTTTGTTTGATGCCGCTGTTAATTGTTCACCTACATATTCTACATCATTAACTTTTTTTATTATATCTCCAGCTATGATTCCAACTTTTTCAGCAGGTGAATCTTTTATTACACCAATAACCATTATTTCATTAGTTTGTATTAATTGAGTAATATACACACCAATTCCTACATAAGAGCCATCTACTTCTTCTTTCAAATCGTTTATTTCAGATTCTGTTAAGTATTCAGTATATTCATCACCTACTGCAGCAACATACCCTTCTAAAGCTCCTTCTATTAATTTTGATTCATCAATATCTCCAATGTATGTTGCTTTAATTTTTTTATTTATTTCTGCAATTTTATTATCTAATTCAGTATTTTTTTCGGATACAGAACTATATACGGCAATTGTTGTTAATATAGAAGTTATTAATGCCGTTATAATTATAAGCATTAAACTTTTATAAATATTATTTTTTCTTTTTTCGTTCATTATATTTTCCTTTCTCTATATAATTGTTTTATTTATATAGAATATTTAACATTTTCATAAATATTATATTAAACTTATAATTTTTTATTCTTATCTACATAAAAGGAGCAGTTTTTTCTGCCCCTTTTTATGTTTTAATTAATTCTTGTTTATTTATTGTATTATTACTATAAATAATTTAATGGGTTTTGATGTGCACCATTAATTCTTACTTCAAAGTGTAGATGTGGTCCTGTTGAGTTTCCTGTTGTTCCTACTGCAGCTATAACTTGACCTTTTGTTACACTTTGTCCAGCTGATACATATAATGCACTTGCATGGGCATATCTTGTTGTAACACCATTTCCGTGATTTATTATAATGTAGTTTCCATATCCGCCATTCCATCCATATGCAGCTAGTATTACGGTTCCACTTTCTGCAGCAACAATGTTACTTCCCATTCCAGCGCCTATATCAATACCTGTATGGAAATCTCTAACACCAAATAGTATTCTATATCCATATTGAGAAGTTATTCTTGAACTTACAGGACATGGCCATCCAAGTTTTCCTCCACTATATGTTGATGTTACAGCACCTGTATATCTTGTAGTTGAACTTGATGTGCTTGATGAGCTTGATGAACTTTTACTTGCAGCAGCTGCTGCAGCTGCCGCTCTTGCTGCTTCTTCTTTGGCAATTGCTTGTCTTTCTAACTCAGCATATTGTTCTGCTTGTGCCTTATATTCTGATAATTTTGATTCTAATTCTTTTTGCTCTTCTGTTAAATTTGCGGCTTTTTCTTCTTTTTGAGCTTTTAAATTTTGTAATTCTGTATTTTTTCTTTCTTTTTCTTCTTTTATTGTTTCAACTTCTTGTTTTTCACTTTCTAGTGATTTTTTTAATTGTTCAACTTCTTCTATTAAATTATTATCATAAGATGCTGCTTGTTTTATAAGGTTTTGATTTGATATAAAATTCATTAATTCTCCAGATAGAACTACATCTAAAAAAGTGGTTTCTTTTTTCATATACATAGCAACTAGTCTGTTTTCAAGCATTTTTTTCTTTTCTTCTAATTCTTCTTGTTTCTGCTTAATTGAGCTTTCTAATGCATTTAATCTAGTATTTAATTGTTGTATTTCATTTTCATATTGTAATATTGATACATTAAGATCTGCAACTTCTTGTAAAACACTATCAATTTCACCATCAAGTTCGTTAATTTGCGCCTGTGTTTGTGATGCATTTGTATTTGCTTCGTTTTTTTGATTTGAATAATATGTACTTGTTTCTGCAAATGATACCATTGACATTGAACCAATAATAGCTAATACAAT
>CAMOGG010000075.1 GCA_946614095.1 uncultured Caryophanales bacterium
AATTAAAGATAATACTAGGATCAGAATCTAAACAATTAAAAAAATATATTGATGAAATCAAATGACAACAGTCATTTTTTTTCTTGTACAAATTTCGACATAATTCTACAAATTAGATAGTTATAATAAAACAGGTGAGAAAATGAATACAATGGATACATTAAGCAGTAAAAATTATGAAGAATTATATCAAAAAGAAAAAAAATTACGTACTTCTATCACAAAATTAACACATGAAATTAAAAACCCCCTAGCAGTATGCAATGGTTATTTAGAAATGATGAAAGATAAAGACTCTTCATCAAAAGAAAAATACTTAAAAATTGTAAAAGAAGAAATCAAAAGAACATTAAGTGTCATTAACGATTTTTCTTTTTTCAGTAAAGAGAAAAAATTAGACATAGAAGAATTAGATTTATGTCTCTTACTAGAAGATATTATAAAAACAGTAGAGCCATTAGTAAAAAAGAATCATGGTAAAATCATGATGATAGGAAAAGAAGAATTATACATGGAAGGAGACTATCTAAGATTAAAACAAGTCTTTATGAATTTAATAAAAAATTCTGTAGAAGCAAAGTCAGATTACTTACAAATTACAATTTCAGTAAAAGAAAAAAAGAAGGATTATGAGATAAAAATAAAAGATAATGGATTAGGAATGACTAAAGATGAATTAGATCATATCTTTGAAGACTACTATACAACCAAAGAAAAAGGGACAGGTTTAGGAGTACCATATGCGAAAGAGATTATTAATTTACATCAAGGAACCATAAAGTATACATCTTCTCTAGGAAAAGGTACAACAGTAGAAATACATTTTCCAAAAGAAAAAAGTCCTAAGACTTTTAGTAATAGTAATTTGTACTACTAGAATAAGTAGGAAAAACAGGATAAGATGGATAGATAGGATAAGCAGGATAATAGTAACCTATATGATTATTTTGAATTTGATTATTGTTTGCTAGGCCATATCCTAAAGCAGTACCAGCAAGACCTCCTACAACAAACGGAGCCCAAAAGAAACGTTCATCATCTCCATAATAAGTGGTTGAATTCGTACGATTAGAATACATAGACGGATAATTAGAATACATAAAAAACCTCCTTCATTATAATTTATGAAGAAAGAAAAAAATCGTACGTAAATATAGTAAAGAAAGAAAAACTATGATATAATGAGCATCAGTTGAAGGGAGTAATTGTATGGAAAGACTTCAAAAAGTAATTGCTGCATCAGGCCTAACATCAAGAAGAAAAGCAGAAGACTTGATAAAAGCAGGAAAAGTAAAAGTAAATGGAAAAAGCATTACAGAATTAGGAACAAAAGTATCATCCAAAGATGAAATAGAAGTAGAAGGAAAAATATTAGAAAAAGAGGCCAAAGAATATTATCTATTAAATAAACCAAGAGGAGTCATTACCTCCAACTCAGATGATAAAGGAAGAAAAACAGTAAGAGAATTAATCACAACCAATGCAAGAATCTATCCAGTGGGAAGATTAGACTATGATACAACAGGAGTCTTATTATTAACAAATGATGGAGAATTTGCCAATATCATGATGCATCCTAAAAATAATATTGATAAAGTATATCTAGCTAAATTAGAAGGAATCATTAAGGGAGAACAAATTCATCAGTTAGAAGATGGTATTCCATTAGATGATATAGTAGTAAAAGCTTCCCGTATAAAATGTAGAAAAATCAATAAAGAATCCAATACTTGTATGGTAGAAATTACCATTCATGAAGGACGAAATCATCAAGTAAAAAGAATGTTTGAAAGTGTAGGACTACATGTTGAAAAACTAACAAGAAAAAGAATTGGTATTTTCACAACCGAAGGACTACACTCAGGAGAATATAGAAAACTAACACCAAAAGAAGTCCAAATCGTTTATAGTTATCAAGGTAAATAAAAAATCTCTAAAACTAGAGATTTTTTTTATTCTTTCGTAATTGCTCCCGTAGGACAACTTTCAACAGCTTCATTAGCTTGTTCTACTTTATCTTCTGGAACTTCTTCTACTTTAGCTTGAGATAAACCATCTGCATTCATTTCAAATAAGTCCTCTGCAATTGCGATACAAGCACCACAACCAATGCAAGCTTCTTGATTAACACTAACTTTCATTTAATCTCTTCCTTTCAAAAACTATTATATCGAAAAAAGATAGGAAGGTAAAGAAATACTTTTTTTTCATTTTTAAATTAACATTTTCCTTTACGTAAAGCAATCTATCTTATCTTTTGTTTTGAAAAAGAGTATGTTAAAATTAGGATAAGAAGGTGAGTCTTATGAGAAGGATGGATCGATATCGAGAAACACAGGAAAATCATGTTAGTAGACTAGATAAAAATAAAGAACTCTATCAAAATGTATCAACCAATACTATCTATACCAATATTACAGACGTGACAAATGCTAATGCATTTGAAATAGGAGCATCTAATCCAAACAATAATTCTCATACTACTAGAGAAGCATATCAACAAATGAAAAAGTATCAAAATGTAGAAACCATTCCTCGCAATAAAAAAGAATTAGAAGACTTCAATCATGTCTATCAGCAAAGAGAAAATAAAATTTATGATATCAATAGTGTTCTAGAGCAAGCCCATAAAAATAGACAAGAAAAAGATGCCAGAGATGGTAAGAGAATGTTAAAAAATAATAGTTATAATATTTTATCGGGAATGAATAAAGAAGCGTTAGAAAAATATCGTGAAGAAAAAAGAAAACGATTAATGACTCCAGAGGAAGAAGAAATAAGAGAAATTATTGATACTATTGCATCTAAAACTCTAGCAGGGGAATTAGATAAAGAAACAACAGTAGATTTATTGAGTGATTTAATGGCCACAAACATCTTAGATAAAGTAGATGGCATGGAAGAAAAAGAAGAGAAAACAGAAGAAATAACAGAACAACCTCCTCAACCAGAACAAGAAGATAAAAAAGAAGAAAAGCAAGAAGAAA
>CAMOGG010000076.1 GCA_946614095.1 uncultured Caryophanales bacterium
ATTTATTGTTCTAGATGTGGGGCGGAAATGAAGAGTAGCTCACGTTATTGCATGAAATGTGGAAATCTAAACTATGATCATCCAGATAATCAACAATATCAAAAGTTACAGCCAAAAGAAGAAAAAGAGATCTACCAAGTAGGATCAGGACACTCTTTAATGTCTATTCCGACTAGTGGAAAACAAACTATTAGTGTTTCTACGAATACTGGAAATGGTAAAATATGTTTTCTTGTTAATTATGGATGGTTTTTAATAATTTTGATTCTTTCATTATTTCTTTCTTTCCATGGAAATTATTCTTTAGAAACAATTCTTGCTTCTAATTTTCCGCTTATTGCAATAGGTTTATCTGTTTTCTTTTTATATTTTTATTCGATTCAATTATTATATGTAAAAAGTGATCAGAAATGGTGGTATGCATTAATTCCTATATATAATTTTATGATTTTATCTGAAATTGTCTTTCATAAAAAATATTTAGGATTATTGTTTTTAGTACCAGGAGTTAATATTCTTTTTACTTTTGTATTATTTTATCAATTAGGTAAAAAGTTTAATTATAGTGGTTTCCTTACTATGATATTCCCTATTATTATGGTATTATTTATCGGATTTGGAGTTCATCCATATGATGGAAGAAATTATGTTAATTCTGGATCAGAGACTACTCTTGAGAAGAGTTATCAGCATAAAAAAGTTCCACTTGTTACTGCTTTGTTCGTATTAGTTATTGGTATATTTTTGTTTGTTTTTGCAGACTATGATAATTTTAAGAATAAGGTTTCTTTCTTTGGTAATGGATATTATGTATATGTTGCGAGACAGTTAGTTAAAACAACTCAGAAGAAAATTGAAAGTGGTTCTATTTCTTGTGAAGATGTATCTTATGATGAAAATTCTGGAACTTATCGTTTTCAATATGGAGATGTTCGAGATGGAGCTTTTTTGCTTCTATATGATATGCATGATCCAATGATTGCTAATGTGGTGGTTAGAAATAATAATGGTGAGAGTCAGTATTTTGTTGAATTAACGGATTATACTTATGGATTTTCTTTAACAAATATTGATGAACTTACAAGTGATTCTGTTGTTCAGTATTCTTCTATTTCCGATCAATTGGAGGGATATTCTTGTAAAGTTTCAGAGTAGGGGTTGCAAAACTTCATAAAATTTATTATAATGAAACAAATCGATAATTAGAACTAATAATAAGAATTTGTTAGTAAAGAGAATTCGTGGCTGGTGGAAACGATGTAACAAACTTATTTATCTACTCTATAGATGATGTATATCCGGGTAAAACCGTTATCTAATAAAGCGAATGAAAGGATGGTACCGTGCTTTTTGCACTCCTTGGGTATCATTCTTTTTCTTTTTAGGGGATGATTTGATGTTTCAATTTATTTATATGAGAGAAGTCTCGTGCATGTTTTGTTTTTTTAGCAGATTATAATATTATTAGGAGGAGATAATTATGATAGATATTAAATTAATTAGAGAAGACAGAGATTTAGTAAAGGAAAATATTAAGAAAAAATTCCAAGATGAAAAGTTACCACTTGTGGATGAGGTATATGAACTTGACAAGAGAGTTCGTGAAGTTCAAGTAAAAATGGATGGAATGAAGGCTGATAAGAATAAGTTGAGTGGTGAAATTGGTAAACTTATGAAGGATGGCAAGAAGGATGAAGCAGAAAAGATAAAGAAGAAAATTGCTGAATCTGGAGAAGAAATTAAATCTTTAGAAGAAGAGATGAATGAACTTCAAGGTAAAATTAAAGATATTATGATGGTAATTCCACAAATTATGGATCCATCTGTTCCAATTGGTAAAGATGATACAGAAAATGTTGAAGTTCAGAGATTTGGAGAAGCTGTTGTTCCGAAATATGAAATTCCACATCATGCTGATATATTAGAAAAAGTTGGAGGAATGGATAAAACTTCTGCAGGTAGAACAAGTGGGGAAGGATTCTATTATTTGATAGGAGATATTGCTAGACTACATGAAGCGATGATTGCGTATGCAAGAGACTTTATGATTGATCATGGCTTTACTTATGCAATTCCACCATTCATGATTCATGGAGATGTTGTTACTGGTGTTATGAGTTTTCCTGAGATGGAAGCTATGATGTATAAAATTGAAGGAGAAGATTTATATTTAATTGGAACTAGTGAACATAGTATGATTGGTAAATTTAAAGATCAAATTATTAAGAAAGAAGAATTACCAATTCATATGACTAGTTATTCACCATGCTTTAGAAAAGAAGGTGGAAGTCATGGACTAGAGGAGAGAGGACTTTATCGTGTACATCAATTTGAAAAACAAGAAATGATTGTTATTTGTGAACCAGAAGAATCTATGGATTGGTATGATAAAATGTGGAATTTAACTGTAGAAATATTCAGAAATTGGGATATTCCTGTTAGACAGTTAGAATGTTGTAGTGGAGATTTAGCAGATTTAAAAGTAAAATCTTGTGATGTTGAAGCTTGGAGTCCAAGACAGCAAAAGTATTTTGAAGTTGCTAGCTGTAGTAACTTAGGAGATGCTCAAGCAAGACGTTTAGGTATTCGTGAAAAAGGAGAAAAAGGAACTTATTATTTACATACGTTAAATAATACTGTTGTTGCTACTCCTCGAGGATTAATTGCTTTAGTTGAAAATAATTATCAAGAAGATGGAAGTATAAAGATTCCAAAAGTACTTCAACCATATATGGGTGGAAAGAAAGTTATTGAAGTTAAAAAGTAATTTGAAAGCAAGTAGTTATACTTGTTTTCTTTTTGTAATAAAAATCTGTATAAAAAAGACTAATAGTTTGATATAATTATTTCATAATAATGGTGATTGTATGAATAAGATTAGATTCAAAA
>CAMOGG010000077.1 GCA_946614095.1 uncultured Caryophanales bacterium
AAAAAGATCTTTGAAAATTAGCGATTCATCCTTGGGTAATTCTGATATAAGGTGACGTGACATTATAGAAAATATACTTTTTAATGAATGAAAGATAAGAATGTAGGAAAACTATATTCTTTTTTTTTATTTTATGTTAAAATGGTAATAGAATAGAGGTGTTAAAATGGATTTTAAAATTGATGATGACTTTGAAGAAATTGAAGATGAAGAAAATGAATCATCTAGTAATAAGAATAGTAATAATATCATCCCAATCATTATTGTAGTAGTAATATCACTCGTATTTGGTCTAACTGTATTTTTTATTAGTAATGCATTATTTGGTAGAAAAGTAATTCCTCCAGAGCAACCTGTTAATACCAATGTAGCATTAACAGATGATAATGTAGAAATATTATATGATTATGTAACTTATGGAGTAAGAAATACGAGAAATGATAAGTTTGTTAAAGAACAAACAGTAAATATTAATTCTTTCTCAAATCAAGAAAAATTCTATTATGCATTACAATTTGCTCAAGTAGAGGATTTTGTATCAACAGGAGAAGTAAATTCACAAAAACAAAAAATATATACGATTCAATCTAGTCTTATTAAAAATTATATGAAACGTTTCTTTGGAAGTAAAGTAACCTATGCAACAAACAGTGTAATCACTTATCCATTTAGTTTTAGAATTAATAATCAAAATGTTGGAGTAATGACATATTCTACAGAAAAAGATGCTTATGAAACAGTATTTACTGGTCTTGAAGATAATATCGTATCAGAAGAAGTAGTAGAACCTTATTATACAAAACTAGTGAAAGCAACAAGAATAGGAATAGATGGTTCACTAGAATTAGAAGAAAAGATTATTTATACAGAAACAACGGAAGAAAACGGTGTTTATACAGTTAAAATATATAAAGATTATCAACATACAATGTTAATTGAAACAAAACAAAATCTAACGAAAGAACAATTACAAACAAATCCGATTTCTATAGATAGTTATCAAGATAAAGCATCTACGATAACTTATGTATTTAAGTTAGATTCTACAAATTATTATTTTGATAGTAGTACCATTTCAAATTAATAACCAATAAAAAGTACTAGGGAAGTACTTTTTATTATGATATAATAAGGATATTTAGGAGGACGTATGAAACAAGAAAATATTAGAAATTTTTGTATCATTGCACATATTGATCATGGAAAAAGTACTTTAGCAGATCGTATCTTAGAAAAAACAGGTGCAATCGATAAAAGAGAATTAAAAGAGCAGATGTTAGACTCTATGGATTTAGAAAGAGAAAGAGGTATTACGATTAAATTAAATGCTGTTCAATTAACCTATCGTCATGAAGGGATAGACTATCAACTAAATCTAATTGATACTCCAGGTCATGTCGATTTCTCATATGAAGTATCACGTTCTCTTGCAGCTTGTGAAGGAGCAATATTAGTGGTAGATGCATCTCAAGGAGTAGAAGCTCAAACTCTTGCGAATCTGTATTTAGCACTTGACAATAATTTAACAATTATTCCAGTCATTAATAAAATAGATCTTCCATCAGCAGATCCAGATAAAGTCATAGCAGAATTAGAAAATATTGGTTTTGAGAAAGAGGACATCGTGCTAACCAGTGCGAAAACAGGTGTTGGAGTACAAGAACTATTAGATCATGTAATTAAAAAGATTCCTGCTCCAAAAGGAAATAAAAAAGCCCCATTAAAGGCTCTAATTTTTGACAGTTTATTTGATTCATATCGTGGAGTCATTACTAGTATCCGAGTAGTAGATGGAGAAGTAAAAGTAGGGGACATCATTAGAATGATGGAAACGAATGCTGTCTATGAAGTCATAGGTTTATCCATTAATAATCCGAAAGAAAAAGAAGTAAAATCTTTAATGGCAGGAGAAGTTGGTTACCTTTATGCATCGATTAAAAGTATTAGTGATGTTCATGTAGGGGACACGATTACTTTACAAGAAAACCCTGCTAAAGATAGATTACCAGGATATAAGCCAATGAAGCCAACTGTATATTGTGGACTCTATCCAATTGAATCAAATCGATTTGAAGATTTAAGAGAAGCTTTAAATAAACTAAAACTAAATGATGCTGCTTTATCTTTCGAACCAGAAACATCAAAAGCGCTGGGCTTTGGTTTCCGTTGTGGGTTTTTAGGCTTACTTCATATGGAAATCATTGAAGAGAGAATCGAAAGAGAGTTTGGGATTGATTTAATTGCTACTTCTCCATCAGTTGTCTATGAAGTAGAATTAACAGATAAGACTAAAGTAATAGTAGATAGTCCTACTAAAATGCCAAAAAGAGAAGTGATTTCTAAAACATATGAGCCATATGTAAAATGTAGTATTTTCTCCCCAAGTACTTATATAGGACCACTCATGGAACTATGCCAAGATAAAAGAGGAACATTCATAAACATTGATTATTTAGATCAAGAAAGAGTAACCATTCATTATGAATTACCATTATCAGAAATTGTCTATGACTTCTTTGATCGACTAAAAAGTTATACCAAAGGATATGCATCTTTTGATTATGAGATTATTGGTTATAAAGAAAGTAATTTAGTGAAGATGGATATTTTATTAAATGGAGAAGCAGTAGATGCTTTATCTGTAATAGTTCATAAAGATTTTGCTTATTCAAGAGGAAGAATTGTTTGTGAAAAATTAAAAGAAATTATACCTAGACAATTATTTGAAGTACCGATTCAAGCTGCGATTGGACAACATGTTATTGCAAGAGAAACTGTAAAAGCATTAAGAAAAGACGTTCTAGCAAAATGTTACGGTGGTGATGTTAGTCGTAAGAAAAAACTATTAGAAAAACAAAAAGAAGGAAAGAAGAGAATGAAACAAATAGG
>CAMOGG010000078.1 GCA_946614095.1 uncultured Caryophanales bacterium
ACTTTTATAATTGCTTACTTTTTTGATAATTTTCCATAAAGTCTTTTTTATAATCTAAAAATCGATCTTCTTTAATAGATTCTCGTATTTCTTCTGTTAGACGAATCAAAAAACGTATATTGTGAATCGATAAAAGTCTTCCTCCAAATGTTTCTCCAACAGTTATTAAATGTCTAACATAAGCTCTAGAGTAATTCTTACAACAATAACAATCGCATCCTTCCTCGACAGGTTTCAAATCTTCCTTAAATTTTGCATTATTTAAATTAATTTTACCATTTCTAGTAAATGCTTGCCCATGTCTAGCAATTCTAGTAGGAAGAACACAGTCAAAAATATCAACTCCTCGTTCTACACCTTCTAAGATATCAACAGGCTCTCCTACTCCCATTAAATAGCGAACTTTATCTTTTGGTAGATATGGAGTTGAATATTCAATAGCTTTATACATATCTTCTTTCGATTCATCATCATTCGCGACTCCACCAATACTATAACCATCAAAATCAAGTTTTACAGTCTCTTCAGCAGAATAACGTCTTAGGTCTTCATAAGGACCACCTTGTACAATTCCAAATAAAGCTTGATTAGGATTATTGTGAACCTTCTTACCACGTTCGGCCCATCGAATTGTTCTTTCCAAACTATTCTTCAAATATTCATGAGTAGCACTAGCAGGAGGACATTCATCAAAACTCATTGCTATATCACTATCTAATTTATTTTGAATCTCAATTGATTTTTCAGGTGTTAATAATAATTTTTTTCCATCTATATGACTTTTAAAATGAACTCCCTCTTCTGTAATATCTTTCTTCTTATTTTTGGCAAGTGAAAAAACTTGGTATCCTCCACTATCAGTTAAAATTGGTCCATCATAATTCATAAACTTGTGAAGTCCTCCACAATGAGCTACAATATCTTCTCCAGGTCTTAGCCATAAGTGATAAGTATTTGCTAAAACAATACCACTACCAGCTTCTTTTAATTCTTCTGGAGATAAAGATTTAACAGTACCACGAGTACCAACAGGCATAAACATTGGAGTATCATATGTTCCATAATTTGTTTTTATTTTACCAAGACGAGCTCCCGTCTCTTTTTCTTCTTTAATTAATGTATATTCTATTTTCATATATTCCCCTCTCTATCGAACTAACTTCTTCCCATAACCATTATAAACAGAAACAATCTTTCCATGCAACCTTGGCAAATGATTTCGTCTAACTTCAAACGTATCAGTGGGTTTTAAACCATATATCTGTATACCTAATGGAGAAATTCTCTCTACATAATCAGATTCTAATTCACTAGAAACTGCTCGATTAATCATCTCAAAAGTTTTTTGAATAGTATTTCCCATCTCATCAATTAATTCTAAAGTAACAATAGATCCAATACCAATAGAATTATCATCTACAACTTCAGCAGTATCTCCATCTAGTAAGCTTTCATAAAAACTTCTCATACGAATATCACTATAATCTTTTGAGTCAATAGATATTTTTGCTAATTCATCATGAACAAGTAGCATTTGACTTTTTGTCAACTGATGCCAACTTTGATATTCTTCTAAATCATTTTCTTTTAGTTCTTTTAACTTACTTTTTGCAAGTTGACTCATTCTCTTTGTAGTTGGAACTTCACGTATAAAGCGTTCATAATGACTAGGCTCTTCATCTATTCCTTGAATTGTTGCATGAACCATACGACCATTAGCTCTTACCTGGTAAGTAACTTCTTCTCCAGCTTTTTTCCCTAACACAACCTGACCTAAATCTGTATCTAAAGAAACAGTTTGCAAAGATAAAGAAGGAGAAGAAGAGTCGGTTAGAATAAGACGTCGAATTTTATCTCTTTTGCCAGAAAAAGAAAGATAAAAACCAGTGCCAATATCAATTCTTTGATAATCTCTTTTAAGTACAATTCTACCACGACTCAAAACAGTATTTACTTCATTTTGTTCTGCTAATGATCTAGCTGCATGCATATCATCATTAAAATCTCCAATCATAGGACATCCAATATCATCTACACTAGTTCTTTCCCGGCTTTTTACATAACTTTGATATTCATCTAAACGTCCTAATAACTCTTTTCTTCGCTCTCTTAAATATTTAACTTGTTCTCCAATAAGTTTCATAATTATTCCCCCAAAACAAAACATATCTTATCAAGAAAAAAGAACTTAGTCAAATAAGTTCCATTTTTATGATTGTTTAAAACTATGCCATCTGCGAATTCCCCAAGAAGTATATCCAGTAGCTCTTTTTACTTCTGCATCATCAGCTTCTTCAGTATCTTTAAAATAAAGATTTTTTTTGTATGTATGTTGCGTCGGATATCTTCCTCCCATCTCATATATTACTGCATGATCATCATATACTTCTCCTATTATAACATTATGAGCTCCATATATGTGAGTCCAATTACTTTCATCAAATTTATTCCATTTAGGACCATTCCCCAAAAATAAACAATCTCCAACTTTTAAATCTTTTAATCGTGATACTTTAGGAAGTTGTTTATCTCTATTAATGCCTAATTTATTAAAAATATAAACTTCTAAATCACCACAACCAAAGGCCATTCTGCCCGTACTTCCACCCTGACTTTTTGTAGAAATCAAATCATCAAAGTTTAATCCAG